>NZ_JAABLS010000040.1:0-216397 GCF_009915195.1 Proteus sp. G2674 | reverse complement strand
GTGCAACTGTCGCTGCCGTTTCCGGTCTTCTGCGTTGTTGCGAGGAGGTGCATTCTACATCTTCCTCATTCAGTGTCAAGCGCTAATTTATCAGGCTTTTCACTTTTTATTTTGTTCTCTCAGCCGGTTCGCTTAGCGCCCTGTGCCGTGACAACGAGGGCGCATTATAGGGAGTTTTGTGAAGCTGGCAACACTTTTTTTTGATTTTTTTACCGACCGTTTAATTTTCCAACAAATTTAACTTAAAGCGCCAATTTTCTGAGCGTTTTAAAGCCAAAATCGGCTAAAACCGGTTTTAATAATTCACTATACTCATCTTCTTTAAGACAGTAAGCAAAACTAATTTCTTTTGAACCTCTGATTTTATCTTGATTTACAACTAACCACGCAGTTCTTCTTGCAATTGCACCACCAGAATCAATAATTCGAGTACCATCAGGCAAAACAGAAAGTAACTCTTCTTCTAATAGAGGAAAATGGGTACACCCTAATACTACCGTATCTGGTGGCTCTTTCATTTTAAGCCAAGGGGCTAAAATTCTACGTAGCTCATCGCATGACACCTTTTCGCCATGCAGTTTTTTTTCAGCCAACTCCACCAGCTCTGCTGAACCTAATAGATGCACTTTACACTCCGTCGCAAAGCGTTCGATAAGTTCATGGGTATAAGGTCGCTTAACCGTTGCTCTTGTGGCTAATAGACCGACCACACCATTACAGGTAAGTTTTGCTGCAGGTTTAATCGCAGGAACAACACCAACAATGGGGATATCAGTAAATTTAGCACGTAAAGCAGGCAGACTTACTGTACTTGCTGTATTACAAGCGATCACAATCGCTGCTAACTCATGCTGTTGCGCGACAGCACTGACGATACGAACGACACGCTCAATAATAAACTCTTGCGGTTTCTCACCATAAGGAAATGCTTCATTATCGAAAACATAGATATAGTGAGCATCCGGCAGTTTTTCACGGATCTCTCGATAAATAGATAAACCGCCAACCCCAGAGTCAAAAACTAAGACAGTGGGATTAGCGGTAGATTGTGCATCAGAAGTTGTAGCTTCCGGTGAGGAAATATTCACGTCCTGGCGTGCGATAGCCATAAGCTGTCTCATAATCTTTATCAAACAGGTTGGCTATTCTACCACGAATTGAGAGATGAGATGTAATAGGATATGACGCAGTTAAATCCCAAAGACTTACCCCACCTAAAGAAACATTCTTATTTGTGCCATAATCTTTATCTGTACGCTGACCAATATATTGGTAAGTAACTCCTATATCGAGTTTTTCAACTTGCCAATCAAGTTGATATTTCAACTGTTGACGAGCCCGACGATCAAGACGTTGGTGTGTTCCTTTATTTCTAGTATCTATATATTGTAAATTAAAGGTATGATGGAAAATCCAAGTATCCATTTCTCCAGTAAATTCAACACCTTTAATTAACGCTTTGCCAATATTATAATTTTTCCATCCTTGCTTATCATCGGCTTCAATCAAATTAGTAATATTATTTCTATATGCAGTCAAACGCCACTCTAAAGGCCCTGTTATCCCTTCAAAGCCTCCCTCCCATTGTTTACTTTCTTCTGGCTGTAAATTTGGGTTGCTTCCCCATGTACTATAGAGTTGCATCAGTGTTGGTGCCTTATACGCAGTACCATAACCACCAATCACGCGATAACCTTCCACAAATTCCCATGCTAAATTCGATTGCCAAGTCGTATGCCAACCATATTCAGAATGCTTATCCGAGCGTACTGATGCTTCAGCAATAACATCGCCTAACTTTTGCTGCCCTGTTAGATATAAACCCGTATTATCGAAATGTTCTTTATTAGGGAATCCATTAGAGCCCGCTTTAATTGATTGACGCTGCCAATCAATACCCCCCCCAATACTGCCATTTCCTAATAAAAGGTGATTACCCCACTGAACATTATATTGTTCGGAGTTGGTAAACCGGCTACCTTTACCATAGCGACCTTGATGTGGATCGTAATCATAATCTTTGGTGTAGTTATAACTGGTATTCAAATAAGAAGAGTAGTTATCACGATGAAACTTCACACCACCATCATAAGTGCGGCTAAATAGTGCACGAGTATCAGTAATAATGGTATTATCGTTATAATCTGGCTCAGCATCATAAGCCATACGATTATCAAAACCATAAGCCCGTGCATATACAGAAACGTTATCATTTATATCGTGATTAACGCCTAACCATAGTGACTTATTCATAAAACCATCACGATCAGGTTGAGGATGCCCTCCTGTATTACCTCTCGCTTCTACATCATAGCCTTTGGTATAGAGATAACTACCTGCCACCGTTAGTGTTGTTTTATCACCGATTTTTTGTTTTACAGAGCCATCATATTCTTGATAACCATGAGAACCCATTGTGGCATTAAGCGTTCCTCCTTCCGTGTTTCTTTCTGTGAGGATATTAATCACACCACCAATTGCATCAGATCCATAAACCGAAGAGCGAGGCCCTCTTATATATTCAATTCGCTGAACAAGAGAAAGGGGAATTTGGCTAATATCAGAACTTCCTGAAACATTCGCCTGATTTAAACGTACACCGTCTACTAAAATAAGAACATGGTTTGAATTTGTACCTCTCACAAATATTGAGCTTTGTTGCCCTATACCACCACTTTGTGCTACATCAATCCCTGGCATTCTACGCAATACATCAAGCACACTATTGCTCTGCCAGCGATCGATCTGTTCACGATCAACAATAGTCACTGGCGCTAAAATAGAGGAGGTAGGTTGTTGAAAACGGTTAGCAGTCACACTCAATGTATTATCAGCCTGTGCAAATAGGTTGAAACTGCTCGTCATAACACTTAAAGCAACACTTGAAAGAAAAAATACTTTTTTATTATTCATGAAATCTGCATCCAACAGAAATAAGTAGCAGGATGCCGCCAAAATTAAATAAAACGCGTACTTAATTTTACATGCGACAAATGTTCGGCAGGTCTTCGGACTCTAGGTTAAATACTCTGAGCATTTAAGATAATGACTTCCCACAGCACTGATTTTGGTGCATTGCAGTGTCTTTTATTATCCTTGATCCTATTACCGCTGCGCGTCAGTTCTGGCTTTGCACCAGATTCCCTTTTCACTCCATATCGGAGACCGAATCGCTATGCTACGATGCCAACTTCACTGAGTCCAGAAATTGAACATGAAGAATACTGGACATCTTCATGAGGATCTCTACAATTTCGCTCGCTTAACTTTATTACTGCCAAAAACAAGGCGAGATACCATGCAAAATTCATTACCTACGCAAACATACCAGTCTCAACTGAATGAAAAGACCGAACGCCTACAAAAGATGATGGCACCTTTTAATGCGCCTAATGTAGAAGTTTTTTCATCACCAAAACAACATTATCGTATGCGTGCAGAATTTCGCATCTGGCATGAGCAGGACGCTCTGTATCATATTATGTTTGATCAAGAAACTAAGCAGCGTATCCGCGTTGACCAATTTCCAGTGGCGAGTCAACTGATTAATCAGATGATGGTAGCTTTATTGGCAGAAATAAAAGATAAACCAACACTGCGCCATAAATTATTTCAAATTGATTATCTTTCAACCTTAAGCAATAAAATCATTGTATCGTTGTTATATCACAAAAAAATTGACGAGACTTGGCAACAAGAAGCGACAGCATTACGCCAAACATTAATTGCTCAGGGATTTGATGTGCAATTAATTGGCCGTGCATATAAAACTAAAATTATGCTCGATAATGATTTTGTCGATGAAGTATTACCTGTTGCGGGTCAACAGATGATCTATCGTCAAGTAGAAAATAGCTTTACCCAACCTAATGCACAGGTCAATATTAAGATGTTGGAATGGGCACTATCAGTCACTGAAAACTCAACCGGTGATCTGTTAGAGCTTTATTGTGGTAACGGCAATTTCTCTCTCGCCCTTGCGCGTAATTTTAAGCGAGTGCTGGCCACTGAGATAGCGAAGCCTTCAGTGCATGCAGCGCAATATAATATCGCGATGAACCATATTGATAATGTTAAAATTATTCGTATGTCAGCGGAAGATTTTACTCAAGCAATGAATGGCGTAAGGGAATTTAAACGCTTAGAAGGGATTAATCTACAAGATTACCAATGTGAAACTATTTTTGTTGACCCACCACGCAGTGGTTTGGATGAGAAAACTGTTGAGTTGGTTAAGAATTACTCGCGCATTTTATATATCTCTTGTAATCCCCAGACTCTGTGCCAGAATTTAGAAACGCTGATCAAAACTCACAAAATCAGTAAGTTAGCACTTTTTGACCAATTCCCTTACACCCATCATATGGAATGTGGTGTGCTATTGGAGAAAAGATAACTTTTAGTTTTAGAAGTTATAGTAGAAATTACCACTAAAACGCCAATAAAAACAAAACACCAGTAAGTGCACTTACTGGTGTCAAAATCTCGCTGTGTTTACAACCAAAAGCTGATAACAATTAATATTGCTCTGCTTGCGATGCTTTCTCAGCGTCTTCTTCCTGTTCACGTAGACGTTTACGCTGTTTAATTTGACGATAAATCCATAAAGCAATAATCACAATACATACAGAAGAGAAGAAGTTAGAGCCCATTTCAGGGTTAGAGGTTTTTAAATAAGCATTGTAACCAAATAGCCCTAATAAAAAGAATGAGAAAATTAACTTAGGCATACCATCAGTCATTGGTTGATTTAAATAACGTTGGTATAAGCAGTAAACAGCTAGAACTAAACTAATCAGTGGAAAAATAGACCAAGGTCCAGTAAGTGGGTTAAATAAAGTTGAGTAACTACCATGTAAAGCAACACCGATAACTACGGAAAGTAATAGTGTGCTTTTTTCACAGCGATTTTGTTCCATCATTTATCTCCTTTCTGATGCATTTTTTTCTTTATTTCGGGGTTATTTTGTAGAGGTGTTTCTAAATCACGTCGATACCAATAGTAAGCGCCTTTGGCAATCATCCGTAGTTGTATTACTAATCTTTCTTCTAATTGTTGGCGTTTTTCAATATCAATATCTAATGCTTCTGCCCCTGCACTAAATACGATAGTCACCATCGCTTCAGCCTGCATTTCAGTAAAATAACGTGGCATATTACTTTCTTGCTCAAGGTAGTCTGCCAGTTCTGCAATAAAATGTTGGATCTCTCGTGCGACAGCGGCACGAAATTCAGCAGATGTGCCAGAGCGTTCACGTAACAATAATCGAAAAGCATTCGGATTATTACCAATAAATTCCATAAAGGTAGAAACCGATGTACGGATCACACTTCCACCTTTAGCAATACGCTGTCGTGCTTGTCGCATCAATTGACGTAGCATCAGTCCACTTTCATCGACCATAGTTAACCCCAACTCATCAACATCTTTAAAATGACGATAAAATGAGGTAGGTGCAATACCCGCTTCTCGCGCCACTTCTCGTAAGCTTAGGCTAGTAAAACTACGTTCTGCACTGAGTTGGCTAAAAGCTGCTTCAATCAAAGAACGGCGGGTTTTTTCTTTTTGTTTCGCTCTGATGCCAATATTATTACTCACAGCAATCCTGATAATCCAAATGTGGTTTATAACCAATATATCAAATTTTTACAGAAAATAAGTACGTACCGTTATCCATAACGACACATTCAGATAAAAAACTAAATAAAGTGTGACTAATGCCCCTAATGTCAATTGGGCTATTATTCATTCTAATGTTAATATGTCGTTGTCGTTTTGTATAAAACAGGTCTCTTCCTATGCAACATTCTCATTTCGATGCAATTGTAATCGGTTCAGGTCCTGGTGGTGAAGGCGCGGCCATGGGGCTGGTTAAACAAGGAAAACGCGTCGCCGTCATTGAACGTTATGATCAAGTCGGTGGTGGTTGTACTCACTGGGGAACTATCCCTTCAAAAGCTCTACGCCACGCGGTCAGTCGTATTATCGAGTTTAATCAAAACCCGCTCTATAGCGACCAATCTCGCCTGATCAACTCCTCTTTTTCTCAAATACTACGCCAAGCCAGCACGGTAATCAGTCAACAGACTAAAATGCGTCAAGGCTTCTACGAGCGTAATCATTGTACGATGTATTCAGGCGAAGCTGCTTTTATTGATGATCATAGAATTAGCGTACGTTATCCTGATGGTACTTGTGATATTCTCAGTGCAGATAATTTTATTATTGCCACAGGCTCTCGCCCTTATTGCCCACCGGATGTTGATTTCTCACACTCTCGTATTTATAACAGCGATACCATACTCGACCTTGAGCATGAACCTCGCCATGTCATTATTTATGGTGCTGGGGTCATTGGTTGTGAATACGCTTCTATTTTTAGAGGTCTAAGAGTAAAAGTTGATTTAATTAATACTCGTGATCATCTACTATCATTCCTTGATCAAGAAATGTCAGATGCACTCTCTTACCATTTTTGGAATAACGGTATTGTTATTCGACACAATGAAGAGTACGACACCATCGAAGGCGTTGATGATGGCGTTATTGTTCATCTAAAATCCGGTAAGAAAGTCAAAGCCGATTGTCTGCTTTATGCTAATGGTAGAACGGGTAATACCGATACACTTGGTTTGGAAAATGTTGGGATCAAAACCGATAGCCGTGGACAAGTGGCAGTTAATGCGCATTATCAAACCAGTTGTGAACATATCTATGCAGTGGGTGATGTGATTGGCTATCCAAGCTTAGCCTCTGCGGCTTATGATCAAGGGCGCATTGCGGCACTTGCGCTTACCACAGGTACCTCGGAAACGCATTTAATTGAAGATATTCCAACGGGTATCTATACCATTCCAGAAATCAGCTCTGTGGGTAAAACGGAACAGCAACTCACCGCAATGAAGATCCCCTATGAGGTCGGTCGTTCACAATTTAAGCATCTTGCTAGGGCCCAAATTGCGGGTATGAATGTCGGTAGCTTAAAAATTCTTTTTCACCGTGAAACCAAGCAAATTTTAGGTATACACTGCTTTGGCGAGCGCGCTGCTGAAATAATTCATATCGGCCAAGCAATTATGGAGCAGAAAGGAGAAGGCAATACTATCGAATACTTCGTTAATACCACCTTCAACTATCCAACCATGGCGGAAGCCTATCGCGTTGCTGCTTTAAATGGTTTAAATCGCTTATTTTGATGCTGCTTTCTTAGCCTCATAAAATGCGGTCATATGATCACGGATTGTCTCTGCTAATTGTTCATAACGATTACGCAAAGGCGATCCGGGGCGATAAGCTAAAATAATAGAACGTGATGGATTAGGTGAAGTACAATCTAAATAGCAAACGCCATCGCGTTTTTGCGCTTGAGGTACCGCTAAATCAGGTAAAAGTGTAATACCACTTCCTGCAGCGACCATATTACGCAATGTTTCTAAACTAGTTGCTCTAAAATGGGTATCTTCTTTAGCCCCTGCTTGGAAACAAAAACCTAAAGCTTGATCACGTAAGCAATGCCCATCTTCTAACATTAATAAACGTTGGCCTGCTAAGTCCCCCATCGGCACTGATTTGCGATCATGCCATGGATGCTCATCATAAATAGCCAATTTCATCGGCTCTTCAAACAAAGGCACTTCTATAAAAGGGGCACTCTCTTTTACCATGGCTAAAATAGCACAGTCGAGTTTACCACTATCTAGCTGAGCTAATAAGCTATTGGTTTGTGCTTCGTGAAGATACATCTCTAACTTAGGGTAGTTTCTATGTAATTCGGGAATAATATGCGGTAATAAATAAGGTCCAACAGTAGGAATAAGCCCAATATGTAACGGCCCTGCCATACTCTCACCTTGTAGTGATGCCATTTCTTGTAGCACTTTCACTTCACGTAATACCGTTTTCGCTTGCTCTACTAGCAATAATCCCTGCTGGGTAAACAGTACTTTGCGACTAGTTCTTTCAAGTAACATAACGCCTAATTCGTCCTCAAGTTTACGAATTTGGCCACTTAATGTTGGCTGGCTCACATGGCAAGAATCTGCCGCACGGCGAAAATGTTTATGCTCAGCTAGAGCCACCAGATATTCCAAATCACGGATATTCATTGCAGATCCCATACTTATTACTGATAGTTAATAGCTATAGATAATATAACAACTGATAAATTTTTCTATCAATCGTGCGTTATTGTAACGCGATTTTTTCATCTTTTATCAATAAATAGTGATATATCAATTGATTAAACTATTATTATCGGTAAGCGTCCATAAAAAAGCAGGGCATGAGCCACCCCGCTTTTTTTGAATAATCTGTCAGTTATACAATGGGATAAAACTACTCATCCATATTAAGCTGTTTTTTGGCCTCAATAATGGCATAAGAAACCTGCTGTTGAGATACTCCACCTTTTGCTAATCGTTTATCTAAACAAGATTGCAATGAAAGGATCTCGTAAACTTCAACGGTAATTTTGCTACTAAACTTCTGTAATTCAGATAGCGCCAACTCTTCAAGCGCTTTACCTTGCTCAATTGCACTAACAACAACTTCACCGACAATATGGTGAGCTTGGCGAAATGGCACCCCTTTTGCGACTAAATAATCAGCAAGCTCTGTCGCATTGGCATAACCTTGTTTTGCGGCCTCTTCACAACGAGGACGGCGAACCTGCAACCCATCAAGCACTAATGTTGCCATATGCAAACAATCAGACCAAGTATCAACGGCATCAAACAGCCCTTCTTTGTCTTCTTGCATATCTTTATTATAAGCAAGAGGCAACCCTTTTAGGGTCATCATCATTGCGGTTAATGCCCCTTGTACACGCCCGCACTTACCACGAATAAGCTCTAATGCATCAGGATTTTTCTTCTGTGGCATTAATGAAGAGCCAGAAGTAACTTTATCTGAAAGCTCAATAAAACCTGCTTCCCCACTATTAAAGAAAATCAAATCTTCAGCAAAACGAGAAAGATGCACCATACCAATAGCGGCCGCAGATAATAGCTCTAACACATGATCTCTATCTGATACGCTATCTAAACTATTGTTTGTTGCACTGGCAAAACCCAACCATTGAGCTAATTGTTCACGATCAATATCATAAGCGGTACCCGCCAAAGCGCCACTACCCAGTGGGCTTACATCTAAACGCGTTAATGCATCCGCTAAACGACTCTCATCTCTTGCTAACATCTCTTTATAAGCTAAACACCAATGCGCAAAAGTGACGGGTTGAGCACGTTGTAAATGAGTATAACCGGGCATCACAGCATGTTGATTTTGCTCAGCGGTTACCACCAACGCCTTTTGTAATTCAATAATAGCCTGACGTAAGTGGGCGACTTCTTCTTTACACCACAATTTTAAATCTGTCGCGACCTGATCATTACGGCTACGTCCAGTGTGCAATTTCTTACCTAAATCACCCACTTTGGCAATCAGTTTGCTCTCTACCCAACTATGAATATCTTCCGCATCACTTTGTAAAATAGAATGAGGATTAGCGGTTACTTCCTCAGACAGTTCATAAAGTGCCTGTTCAAGTTGAGCTTGTTCATCCTGCGATAAGACACCTACTGTGACTAACGCTTTAGACCAAGCTACTGAACCAAAGATATCTTGTTGTGCGAGTCGATAGTCAAACCGCAGTGAATCATTGAATTGTTTAAACCGTTGATCAGCTTGCTGACTAAAACGTCCACCCCAAAGTGCCATAATCACATCCTATTTTGTCTTTGTTAAAAGTCATGCTTGATAAAAATGTAGAGAGTGATGCCTTTTGTCACATCACTCTCATTGGTCTCACCTTATTTCTTTTTACTTAATGCCCGAATACGTGATGGCAAAGAGTATAGGCGGATAAACCCTTCTGCATGGCTGTGATCATAGACTTCATCTTCACCAAAGGTGGCGAACTCTTCCGAGTAGAGGCTGTTGTCAGATTTTTTCTGAATAGCATTCACATGGCCTTTATAAAGCTCTAACACCACTTCGCCATTTACCTCTGTTGCCAGCGAGTCAGCGGCAGCTTGTAATGAAGCCCGAATTGGCGTAAACCAACGACCGTCATAAACAACATAAGACATCTCTAAACCCAACTGTTGACGCCATTTAAAAGCATCTCTATCCAAAACCAGTTGCTCAACACC
This sequence comes from Proteus sp. G2674, assembly GCF_009915195.1. Taxonomy (NCBI): domain Bacteria; kingdom Pseudomonadati; phylum Pseudomonadota; class Gammaproteobacteria; order Enterobacterales; family Morganellaceae; genus Proteus; species Proteus sp. G2674. The sequence continues at coordinate 206,245 of NZ_JAABLS010000040.1, read as the reverse complement.
ACGCAGTGCCGCCATCATAATGGTGCCTCCCGGGGTTTCATAGCAACCGCGAGATTTCATACCGACCAAACGATTTTCCACAATATCAATACGACCAATACCGTGTTTTACACCTAGCGTATTTAATGTAGCTAAACACTCATAAGGAGATTGAGCTTTGCCATTGATAGCAACCACTTCACCTGCTTTTACCGTTACAGAAACCTGTTCAGGTGTATCAGGGGCTTTTTTCGGATCTACCGTCCATGCCCAGCAATCTTCATTAGAGGCATTCCATGGACTTTCTAACACTCCGCCTTCTGTTGAGATATGCCATGCGTTTTCATCACGACTATAAATTTTCTCAAGTGTCGCCGTGGTTGGAATATGACGAACTTTTAGATAATCCAGTAGAGCTTCACGGGAGCGCAAGTCCCACTCTCTCCAAGGTGCAACCACTTTAAGTTGCGGTGCCAGTGCGGTATAAGTACTTTCAAAACGAACTTGGTCATTACCTTTACCTGTTGCGCCATGCGCCAAGGCATCAGCCCCGAGTTTTAATGCCAATTCAACTTGTGCTTTCGCAATCACAGGACGTGCCATTGAAGTGCCTAACAAATAGCTCCCTTCATATAATGCCCCTGTTTTTAATACTGGATACACATAGTCTTTAATAAACTCTTCTCGTAAATCAACCACATAGCATTCACTGGCCCCTGACGCCAATGCTTTTTGCTCTACGCCTTCCAGATCTTCACGGCTTTGTCCCACATCAGCAACAAACGCAACCACCTCGCAATTGTCATAATGCTCTTTTAACCAAGGGATGATAGCCGATGTGTCTAGACCACCTGAATATGCCAGTACAATTTTTTTAATACCTTTCGTCATAGTGATAACCTTTATTCTCAATTGTGTTTATTTCGCCAATATACAAAGCGTTATGTGGTTGTGTTTAAGCTAAAATACGTGTCCCTATCGCCATACCATTAAATAAATCAGTCAGTTTTTCCGCGTGACGCCAACTGGCTATTTCAACAGGACGTCTAAGCGTTTTTGCCGCTTCTAACGCAGCATTAACTTTAACAATCATGCCGTCGGTGATAATGCCTTGGTCGATTAATGCTTGCGCTTTTGTGGCAGATATTTCTGTGAGTTTTTGTCCTTTGCCATCCAAAATGCCACTTACATCTGAGAGCAACACCAAATCTGCTCCTAAGGTTTCAGCAATCGCTGTTGCCGCTTGGTCAGCATTAACATTCATCAGTTCACCTTGGATACTCACACCTATAGAACTAATAATCGGGAGATACCCTGCATTCAGTAATAGATTTAATAACTCAGGAGAGCCAGGTTCAGCATTTCCCACATGACCTAGTTCATCACTAATTTTTGTTACTTTGGCTAATTGGCCATCGCCCAAACAAAGTCCGACACCATTTAAACCAAAGCGTGTGGCCCATGACAGCAATGTTTTATTGGCACTTCCTGCCAACGCGCCAGTAATAATGTCAATTTGATCGGCGGGGGTAACTCGTAGGCCTTGTTTTTTAACAACGGGCAATTGCAGCTTTTTCATCAGAGAATCAACCAAACAGCCACCACCATGAACAATCACTAATGGACGGCTATGACTAGTGCGATATTCTTGTAGTGCTGTAAAAAAACGTGTTAACGCTTTTTCGTTATCTAGCAGTACACCGCCTAGTTTGATAATTAATGGTTCCATAAAACGTCCCTACTCATTATTTAGATAAGTGTTTCGGTTGGTGCAAAACCGAACCGAATGTTCATACATTGCACCGCTTGTGCTGCGGCCCCTTTTAATAAGTTATCTTCCGCACCGACAATAATTAAATGCTCATCTTGTTGTGCTAACCCGATATCACAAAAGGCGGTACCGACAACGGCTTTTAATGCAGGTAGACCTTTGTCATACACACGCACCAACGGTTGGTCTTGATACGCTGTTTCAAATGTCTGCCTTACCTCATTTTCTGTGACACCTTGTTTTAACTTACAGGTGATAGTGGCTAAGATCCCCCTAGCAAAATTACCAAGATGAGGAGTAAAAATGACATCAATGCCAAGGTGAGTAGCAATTTCCGGTTGGTGACGATGCGTAAAAACACCGTAAGGTTGTAAACTCACTTCACAAAAGCTGTTTGTTAAAGACGCTTTTCTGCCTGCGCCACTTACACCGCTGGTGGCATTGATAACAGGCCAGTGAGTGCTGTCTAATAATCCCGCTTCAACTAATGGCTTTAACGACAGCTGAGAAACGGTGGGATAACAACCCGGCACAGCAATAAGTTGAGCCTGACTAATCTGATCAGCGTTCCATTCGGCAAGACCATAAACCGCCTGTGATAACCAATCAGTATTCTTATGCTCGAATCCATAGTATTGTTGGTAGAAATGCTTATTTTGTACTCGGTAGGCGCCGGATAAATCGAACACCACACACCCCTGAGCGAGAAAAATAGGGGCAATGTCATGACTGACTTCATGTGCGGTGGCTAAAAAAACGATATCGATATTTTCAGCGGCATTAGCAACATCGACCATAGGCTCAAGTGGCAAATCAACTAAGCCACGATATTGTGGGTAAAGCTCAGAAAAGCACTTCCCTGCATCTATACTTTGAGCGGATACCATCAGTCTGCTCAAATTCACATGGGGATGCTGCTGAAGATAGGCTGCTAATTCAGCACCGGTGTAACCACTTGCTCCTACAATCAGAGTATTTAACATGTCATTCTTACCTTGTACTATGAACACAAACCGATTAATGTATTTTTATTCAAAAAAAGTGCATGAATATTGATACTATTATGAAGAAAGGCTGTCAACAGTGAATATTAAATTACCTACATTTATTGAGCTTTATCGACAATTAATTGCAACGCCCTCAATTAGTGCAACAGATGCTAAGACAGACCAAAGTAACGAGGCACTGATTAATCTGTTGGCTAATTGGTTGGAAACACTCGGTTTTTCAATTGAAATACAACCAGTACCTGAAACCAGAGGGAAATTTAACCTACTTGCTACCCTTGGCAGTGGAACCGGCGGGTTATTACTCTGTGGACATACGGATACAGTGCCATTTGATGAAGGGCGTTGGACTCAAGATCCCTTTACCCTAACGGAAAAAGAAGGCAAGTTATATGGTTTAGGTACGGCAGATATGAAAGGCTTTTTTGCCTTTATTATTGATGCATTGCGAGATATAGATACCTCTCAACTCACACATCCTCTGTATATTCTTGCTACAGCAGATGAAGAAACGTCGATGGCTGGTGCACGTTATTTTGCCGCTAATACCGCTATTCGTCCTGATTTTGCGATTATTGGCGAACCCACCTCATTACAACCAATACGAGCTCACAAAGGGCATTTATCTAATGCTATCCGTATTACTGGGCAATCCGGTCACTCTAGTGATCCGGAAAAAGGTGTCAACGCTATTGAGTTAATGCATGAATCTATCACCCATCTCAGTACACTGCGCGATAGATTAAAAACCCGTTATAACAATCCGGCGTTTGTTATTCCCTATCCCACCATGAACTTTGGTTATATTAACGGTGGTGATGCTGCTAATAGAATTTGTGCTTGCTGTGAATTACATATGGATATTCGCCCATTACCGGGATTAACGCTGCAAGATCTTGATGATCTGCTACACGAAACATTAGCCCCGGTAAAAGCGCGCTGGCCGGGACGTTTAAGTGTCGAAGCATTGCACGAGCCTATTCCCGGCTACGAGTGTCCGACCGATCATAAAATGGTTGCCGTGATTGAAAAACTACTGGGTGAGAAAGCGCAAACTGTTAATTACTGTACCGAAGCACCTTTTATTCAAGCGCTATGCCCTACGCTAGTGCTTGGTCCTGGCTCCATTGAACAAGCCCACCAGCCTGATGAGTTTATTGATATGGCTTTTATTGAGCCAACTCGTGAATTAATGGGACAATTAATTGAAAACTTTTGTTTAGCAGAGAAAGCGAAATAATAAAAAATCCTATCGACTTATGTTGAAATGCAAGTTGCAGGTAGGCGATTAGCCCCTGCAACTCGCAATATAACGATTATGCGTTTAATGATTAGCGCAACCAGTTGGTTTTCGCTAATTGCACTATTTCATCGCCACGACCATTAATAATCGCTTTCATCATATACAAGCTAAAACCTTTGGCCTGCTCAAATTTAATTTCCGGAGGCATGGAAAGCTCTTGTTTTGCGGTTACCACATCCACAATAACAGGGCCATCATGTTCAAAGGCTGTTTTTAATGCTTCATCAAGATCTTCGCCTTTCTCAACGCGAATACCTTTAATTCCCGCCGCATTGGCAATAGCGGCAAAATCAGGATTATGTAAATCGGTGCCGTCAGTCAAATAGCCCCCCGCTTTCATTTCCATCGCCACAAAACCTAATACGCTGTTATTAAAAATCACCACTTTCACCGGTAAGTTCATTTGAGCCAATGAGATGAAATCACCCATTAACATGGTAAAACCACCGTCACCGCACATCGCCACAACTTGACGTTTTCTGTCCAGTGCTTGAATACCAATAGCTTGCGCCATCGCATTCGCCATTGAGCCATGATTAAACGAACCAATTAAACGACGTTTACCATTCATTTTCACGTAACGTGCCGCCCAAACTGTTGGCGTGCCAACATCACAGGTAAATACCGCATCATCGTTGGCTAATTCACTTAATCGACGTGCTAAATACTGAGGGTGGATCAACTCACGCTCACTAGGTTGAGCCAATGCATCTAAATCTTTGCGTGCTTTAGCATAATGTTTTAACGAGGCATCAAGATGTGCGGTATCTGTTTTCTCTTTTAATCGCGGTTGTAATGCATTAAGGGTTGCTTTGACATCCCCAACAAAAGCCATATCCACATGGCAATGTGAACCAATGCTACTTGGATTAAGGTCAATTTGAATAATATTAGCTTTGGCAGGATAGAAAGCGCGATAAGGGAATTGAGTACCTAACAGTACTAAAGTATCGGCATTCTCCATTGCGTGATAACCCGATGAAAAACCGATAAGACCCGTCATTCCCACGCTACATGGATTATTCCACTCAAGATACTCTTTACCACGTAGTGCATGCACAACAGGGGCTTTTAAGGTTTGTGCTAGTTTCACCACTTCATCATGTGCTTGAGCACAACCCGCACCACACATTAAGGTGATATTTTTAGCGTTATTCAGTGCCTCAGACAGTTTTTCGATTTCAAAACGATTCGGCATAATCAGTGGTGATTGTAGTGGATACCAATTTTCATGGGCATCTTCTGGAGCGGGTTTTAACGCTACATCACCGGGTAATACCACCACCGCAACACCCTTTTTCAAAATAGCGGTGCGCATAGCGATAGCCAGAATTTGTGGGATCTGATCGGGATTAGAGACTAATTCACAATAGTGACTACATTCACGAAATAACTCTTGAGGATGAGTTTCTTGAAAGTAATTACTACCAATTTCAGCAGAGGGAATATGAGCGGCAATCGCTAATACGGGAACATGATTACGATGACAATCAAAAAGTCCATTAATTAAGTGTAAGTTACCTGGTCCGCAGGAGCCGGCACAAACGGCTAATTCACCATTGATAGCCGCTTCTGCTCCGGCAGCAAAAGCCGCGACTTCTTCATGGCGTGTGCCCATCCATTCAATGGTACCCATTTTGCGCAAGCTATCACTTAATCCATTCAATGAATCGCCCGTCACCCCCCAAATACGTTTCACACCTGCATTATGGAGCACTTTAGCAATATAGGTTGCAACTGTTTGCTTACTCATGTGACGCATTTCCTTTTTATTTTAGTGGGTAATCTCTCTACATGCTGCCCCAGATATAACAACCGACTCTTTTACCACATCATATAGAGAATACCGTGTTATTAAATCAAATATTAAGAATAACATCTCTTGATTGATTGTCACGGTAGATAGGTCAATTAATAAAGGAAATTAACTATAAAAAATAATACTATTGATAAATGCACTTATCGCTTTTATGACTCATTTCGCATTAAATAAGAATCTATCTCATTTATATTGTATTAAAATCATCAAGTGCTAGACAAAATAAACTTATAGGATTATTTTAATAATTAAACTAATTTTTAATTGCTCTTTTTCTACTATCATTTTATTTAACAATATAGCTGACACATTTCAGCCTTACTCTCTGTCTTTCCTCAATAATTTCAGTTAACTCAAATTGTTAATAAATTTATTGCTATTATTTTATTTCATGTCCCATGAAAAAGAGGTATGAAGTAAACATGACATTGGTCACGCTACCTTTTGCTTTTTGTCCTCTAGAATAAAGCCTGTTTATTTTTCTACGGAGATTAACGGATGGACAAAAGTAGAAGTCCGATAAAGGTTTTCTTTATTAGTATTCTGGCAGTCCTTTTCTTAATTTTTATTTCACAATATGTGATTGGTAAAAAAGAAATTAAGATTGGCATTGCAGTCATTCCTATTCTACCAATGTTATTTGCAGTTATTATTGGTATGTTTATGTCGGCTGGATTTACCCGCAAAAAAATTAAAGTTTGGGGTAAATTATTTACAGAAAAAGAAGAAGGCTTCTGCGGTAAAATGGTAGGTTTCAGCCTACTTATTTTAGGTACGCAATATGCTGGCATGATCGTCCCAAATATAAAAATGATTTTAAGTGTCGGTATTCCTTTATTTGTTCAAGAGCTAGGAAACTTATTACCAGTATTAATTGCCGTACCATTAGCCATTAAATTTGGTTTTGGTCGCCGTGCAATTGGTGCATGTTCATCTATTAGTCGAGAACCTTCTATCGCCGTTATTCAAGGTAGATTTGGGACTGGCTCACAAGAATATATTGGTGTATTAGCTATTTACTTATGTGGTTCTGTTATCGGGACTTTATGGTTCAGCGTATTAGGTAGTCTTGCACCATTAACAGGCTTACACCCACTTGCTCTAGCAGCAGGCTCCGGCGTAGGTTCAGGTTCAATGTTAAGTGCTGCATCAGGGGCATTAATTAACGGTTTAGACGAAGCTTTAGCACAACAAGTATTAAGTGTTGCGGCTGCATCTAACTTATTATCTTCTGCACTTGGCGCACTCTCATTAACCTATTTAGGTTTACCTCTTTCAGAAAAAATTTATAAAGTTTTCACCAGAGGCAAAACTGCATGAAAAATATAATTATAGATATGAAATTAGTATTCGTTGCTATTTTACTGGCAATGTTTACTCAAACGTTAACATCAGGGATTGCTATTTATGCAATGTGGGATAGCTTTATTGCTATGTCTGTAGTGGTTTTTATTTCACTCGTTGCTAAACAATATTTACCTTCATCTCTACCAACATTTGCTTATGCAACTATTATCGGGATACTTATTTGTTTACCTGAAACACCTGTAAGAGAGTTTTTTATTAGTTCTATCGGTAAAGTCTCTTTCTTATCTTGTTGTGTACCTTTATTAGCATTTGCTGGTTTATCCGTTGGTGGCCAATTAGAAGAACTTAAGAAAATGTCATGGAAAGTGATCCTTATTTTCATGATTGTTTCTACCTGCTGTTTCTTCGGCGCATCAATCGTCGCACAAATTGGATTTACTATCCAGGGAGTTATCTAATGAATAATATTTATAATGTCAGCGAAAAACTCTTTCAATTAAATGACTTTAGTAAAAAAACACGACAAGATCTGCACAAAATTCCTGAGTTATCAGGTGAAGAATATAAAACATCAAAGTATTGCCGTGAATTGATGGAAAGCTTTGGCTATCAAATTAAAACCTTTGATGGCTATACTGGATTTACTGCCGATTTAATTGTTAATGCTGATTTTCCACTGATTGCCATCCGTGCAGATATGGATGGATTAGAAATGCCAGACTTAACGAACAACGAACACAGCTCTATCCATCAAGGTTGTGCACATAATTGTGGTCACGATACTCATATGACCATTGCATTAACGGCCGCTAAATACCTTGCTGAAAACCAAGCAGAAATGAGCGCTAATGTGCGTTTTATTTTCCAAATGGCAGAAGAGGATATGCGTGTTCCTGGTGCTGACAAAATGGTTGAATTAGGTTGCATGGAAGGCGTTGATGAAACTTACGCACTACATAATGATGCAGCTATCGAAACTGGTTGTGTACGTTTTAATGATGGTGTCATGTCATCTTACGGCTCAGCATGGACATTAGATGTTTATGGTGTTTCTGCGCACGGATCTACACCGCATAAAGGTTTAGATGCTATTCGTGAAGCAACTCGCTTAATTGATTATATGGATTATGTGGTTGCCAAAAAAACTGATCCCTTTAGCCCTGCGGTATTTGGTTGCGGCATGATCAATGGCGGTACTATTCCTAATGCGTTAGCAGATCACGTTCAAGCCCGTGGTACTATCCGCTCTATGGATGAAAATACCGACAAAGTATTAAAAGAAAGCTTTAATGAAATCGTAGCACGCAGTACAGCGGGTGGCTTTAAAACAACATTAACAGCGACAGGCTACCCTGCTGTTATTAACCATCCTACGGCTTATCAGCGTTTACTAGAAGCCACTCGCCAATTTTTACCAGAAGAGAATATCGAATCTAACGGTAAACCAATGACGGGTAGTGAAGACTTTAGCTATATGGTGAATGCCACTAAAGGTAAAGTTGGCGCAATGTTCTTTTTAGGCAGTGGTAATCAAGCTAAAGGTATCAATAACTACCTTCATGCTAATCCTTATTTTGTTGATGATGATTGTTTATTAGTGGGTGCACAGATTTTTGTTAATCTGCTAACTCGCAAATAATTACTTATTCTGCCCTAAGCCCGTTTTTTGCCCCCGCAAAAACGGGCTTTTTAGTCCCTCATCTTAACTGAAGATTTATTCTATTATTTTCTCTTTGCTATTTACCGAAATCAGATCAGGTAACCCCTGATACACTTCTTTGCTATGCCACTGGGTTTCCCACTGCTCTGGCATCTGAATAATATTTCTATCAATATGCGGAGCATAGAGTGAAATAAACTCATGCATATAATCTTTCATATGCGTATGTTTACTTAGGCATATATGTGTATAACTGGGCTGTACTAAGTGATCGATATTGATGCACTTTAATGCTTGGCTATCTTCTATTTCATCATAAGCAACCGTGGCAATCACACCAATCCCAAGGTGGCGCTTGACATAATATTTAATAATTTCGGTATCTGTCGCCGTCAATGCCACTTGAGGTTTAAGATGGTTTTTATAAAACACTTTATCGAGTTTAGAGCCTCGAGTGAAACCAAACACATAGGTAATAAGGGGATATTGACCAAGTTGTTCAATGGTAACCTGTTGATCATCAGGTAATGATGCAAGAGGGTGATCATAAGGTACTAATAAACTGCGAGTCCAGCGATAACAAGGCAAAGTAATTAAATCTTCATATAAATGCATCGATTCTGTGGCAATCGCAAAATCGACATCGCCATTTTTTACCATTTCTGCTAACTGAGCAGGAGCACCTTGGTGAAAATGGAGTGAAATATTAGGGTAATAGCGGCGAAAATGATCAATGACGTTGGGTAAGGAGTAACGTATTTGCGTATGTGTTGTGGCAATGTGCAAATCTACTTTTTTATTACGATCTTCTTCTGCCACAATACTTTTAATTTTATCAACCTGTCCAAGAATATCGCTAGCTATTTTATGGACCTCTTTCCCCATAGGACTAAGTGCTAATAAATTATTATTTTTACGGACGAATAAAGAAACACTGAGTTCGTCTTCTAATATCTTAAGTTGCTTACTAATCGTTGGTTGTGAGGTATAGAGTTTCTCTGCCGCATTCGTAATGTTAAAGTCATTTCGCACTACTTCAACAAAGCTTTTCAGTTGATTAATATTCATGAGGAGTACCTGGGTTAATTGGCACAAGCATGCCGTTAATTATTGATTTTATAAAAATAATTATTGTTAATATTTATACCACAATGTCATTACTCAAATTATCTGCTCTTATGCCTAGTGGATATTATGACATCTCCTCTCTTTTTGCTCTCTTAATAAGAATAGTGATATCTACTTAATTATCCACTGACTTACCTTATCTATTTGCTAGAATAGAAAAATGACTGCACCAAATCTAGCAATGACTGTTTTTATTTCTGTGTTTTAGCACAACGAATAATAGATGATTTCATCCACATTAAAGCAGATATTAACTATTTATTATGCATAATTTGACTATCAATATATTATTTCTAATCAAAAAATAAAAACCAAACATAACCCATTGTTATATAATAATATTTACTATTAGCTTTTTATCGCCATCTTCATCTAACTTAATTCAAATTTACAACCATTAACATCATGGATTTTACACAAAAGTCATATTCAGCTATGATATAGGTTACATTTTTTACTTAGAGGCTTCGTTTTGTTATATCAAAACAACGACAAAAAATCCCTAATCTTTCATTTAACCTCATCTATACTTAATAAGTGTTCCATAAGCTATTAGTTCACCCTCACTATTTAACTATGTAGAAGTAAACTGTTTTTTAGTGAATTATTACCACTCTCTTTTCTCGCTATAAAATAGTCACTTCATTTCGTTTAATTATTAATTGAATAACAACAATTTACTAATACCTTAATTGAAAGGTCACTTAATATGAAATTGAAGAAAAAAAGAAACAAACCATTAAGAATCAATGATATAACCATTATTGATGATAGCAAACTTAAAAAAGCCATTACTGCGGCAGCGTTAGGTAATGCAATGGAGTGGTTTGATTTTGGTGTATATGGCTTCTTGGCTTATGTATTAGGTCAAGTGTTTTTCCCTGGTGCATCACCTGGCGTACAAATGATCGCAGCACTTGCGACATTCTCAGTCCCATTCCTTGTTAGACCATTAGGTGGGGTTGTATTTGGTATGTTGGGGGATAAGTTTGGACGACAAAAAGTCTTATCTGTCACCATCATAATTATGGCACTAAGTACTTTTGCTATCGGTCTTATTCCTGGGTATGACACCATTGGAATATGGGCACCCGTCTTACTGTTATTAGCAAAACTAGCCCAAGGCTTCTCAATTGGTGGTGAGTACTCAGGTGCAGCGATTTTCGTTGCCGAATATTCACCAGACCGTAAACGGGGCTTTATGGGAAGCTGGTTAGATTTCGGCTCTATTGCCGGCTTCGTTATGGGGGCGGGTGTTGTTGTTCTTATCTCAACCATTATGGGTGAAGCTGCATTCCATGAGTGGGGATGGCGTATTCCATTCTTCTTGGCATTACCTTTAGGTCTGATTGGCTTATATTTACGTCATGCTTTAGAAGAAACCCCGGCCTTCCAACAACATGTTGATGAAATGAACAGCGATGATCGTAAATCTATCGAAAATCCGCCACGTGTTTCATTACGAGAAATCGCTTCCAAGTATTGGAAGAGTTTAACGGTATGTGTGGGCTTAGTGATTGCGACCAACGTCACCTACTACATGTTGCTAACCTATATGCCAAGTTATTTATCCCATAACTTAAATTATTCCGCCGATCATGGGGTCTTGATCATCATCGCGATTATGATAGGGATGCTATTTGTTCAGCCTGTGATTGGATTACTGAGTGATAAGATTGGTCGTAAACCTTTTGTTATCGGGGGTAGCGTTGGACTGTTTATATTGGCATATCCGGCATTTATGATGATTAACAGTGATGAAATCGGTTTAATTTTCTTAGGATTATTAATTCTTGCGGTTTTATTAAACTGTTTTACTGGGGTGATGGCCTCTATTTTACCGGCTATTTTCCCAACCCATATTCGTTATAGTGCCTTAGCTATTGCATTTAATATCTCGGTATTAATTGCCGGTGCCACACCAACTGCAGCGGCTTGGTTAGTTGAAGCGACTGGCAATTTATATATGCCCGCCTATTATCTAATGGTAGTTGCTGTTGTCGGTTTGATAACGGGTATAAAAATGATTGAAACAGCCAACAAACCATTACGTGGAGCAACACCGGCAGCATCAGATAAATCAGAAGCGAAAGAGATTTTATCTGAGCATTATGACAATATCGAACAACGTGTTGAAGATATCGAAGCGGAAATTGAAGCATTACAGAAAAAACGCCAAGCGCTTATCGATCAACATCCAAAATTAGATTAAGAGAGGTTACATGCACTCAGCGCCTGTTCATTTAGTTTGGTTCCGTCATGATCTAAGAGTGACCGATAATAAAGCGCTCTTTTATGCTTGCCAAAATACACAGGCGCAGGTGCATGCCATTTTTACCGTCACGCCTGCACAGTGGAAAGCCCATCATATGGCTTTATCACAGCAGGCGTTTATTCATGATGCATTGCTTAATCTTTCCCATTCACTAGCTAAATTAAATATTCCACTGACACTTATCATCAGTGATACATATGCTGATGCGGCACAAAGTATTGTGGATTATTGTCAGCAACATCAGGTCACTGCGCTATTTTTTAATCATCAATATGCGCTTAATGAGCAAAACCGTGATAAAAAAGTAATGGAATTACTCGCCCATAACACCACGGTTTATTGTTACCACGATAACGTTTTTGTGCCACCGGGGAATGTCGTGACCCAACAAGGAGAGATGTACAAAGTCTTTACTCCTTTTAGAACCGCATTTTTACGGCTATTTCTGTCGCAAGATAATGCTTCATTACCAGCCCCCGAAATAAGAGCACACCAAAAAGCCGTTTCACCGTTAAATGCACCACTTTTTGCACTACCAATATCATCAACCAAGATGTTCCCAGCAAGCGAACAAGCAGCGTTACAGCGTTTAAAACAGTTCTGCTATGAAAGGGTGATACATTATGCAAAATGGCGAGATATTCCTGCTATTGATGGAACCAGTCAATTATCCCCTTATCTTGCCATAGGCCTAGTGTCTGTGCGCCAATGTTTTAATCGCCTTTACCAAACAGAGCCTGATTTCTTAGAAAATAACCATTCCAGTGCATTTGTTTGGTTTAATGAGTTAGTTTGGCGCGAGTTTTATCAACATCTAATAGTTGCTAACCCGAGTTTATCCAAACAGATAGCTTTTCAACCATGGACAGAAAATATTCGCTGGCGTAATGACCAAACTGAATTTACCGCTTGGACACAGGGCTTAACAGGCTTTCCTATTATTGATGCCGCGATGCGACAACTGAATCAAACCGGCTGGATGCACAATCGCTTACGTATGCTGACGGCAAGTTTTTTAGTCAAAGATCTACTAATTGATTGGCGCTGGGGGGAAAATTATTTTATGTCACAATTAATTGATGGTGATTTCGCGTCAAATAATGGTGGCTGGCAATGGGCAGCATCAACAGGCACTGATGCTGTGCCTTATTTTCGTATTTTTAATCCGACAACCCAAGGACGTAAGTTTGATCCTGATGGTGAGTTTATCCGCCACTGGCTACCAGAGCTTGCTGATGTCCCAGATCGCGATATCCATACTCCTTCTGAATGGGCAATCAAAACAGGTCACTACCTCGATTATCCACAGCCAATTGTTGATCACGCCAAAGCACGAGTAACTGCAATTGCGTCTTATGAAGAGGCCAAAAAAAGGTAAAATAGCGCGATATTATCTCTCAATCCTTGGCGGGCTATTGTGAAAACACCGATTATTTCTGTTATCGTTCCTATGTTTAATGAGGCATCTCGCATTACGCGATTATTAGAGAGCCTACTTTGCCAAACCTTTCACGACTTTGAAGTGATCATTATAAATGATGGCTCAACGGATAATAGTGTTGACATCGCTATGCTCTATTGCCAACAAGATAATCGTTTTCACCTTTATCACCAAACTAACCAAGGGTTATCTAGCGCGAGAAATACTGGCTTAAAATATGCTCAAGGTGATTGGATAGTCTTTTTTGATAGCGATGATTTTATTAAACCTCAATTACTGGCACATTGGCATCAATTAGCCTGCGAACAACATATCGATGTATTAATTGGCAATGGTGAACGCTATGATGTACATAATCCACAAAAGCATCAAACTACCATCCACCAACGTCAACCTTATCAACAAGTGATCAGCGGTCAAGAGTGGGTGATCCATGCCGTTACGCAACATCAATGGCCACATTTTGTTTGGTTACAATTTATTCGCCACGAAATAATCAAAAAACATCACCTACGCTTTATTGATGGCCTTTATCATGAAGATATTTTGTGGACGACACAACTTGCACTGGTCACTCAACGTATCGGCTTTGATGATCAACCTCTTTATTACTATTGCGCTAATCCTAACTCTATTACGCGTAAACCTAATCCACAAAAAGAAGCCAAGCGCGCACAAAGTTATTTGCAAATTGTTATACAACTCTTGCAGCTTGCAGATAAACAACATCAACCACTATTAGCCAACGCGTTGCGCCAACAAGCACTACGTGAACTTGGCAGTTTCTTTATTCTTTTTCGTAAACGCTGTGATACAAAAAACCAAGCCATCATTGCACAGCAATTTAGTACTTATCACCTCTTTCCAGCCCTTAATAAAGGCGCCCAAAATTGGCATCAACGTTGGTTTATTTGCCGTGTTTATTGCGTCCTTTATTGGCATCGTTGGAAAAAAAGATAAAAAAACAGCGCTAAATTTAGCGCTGTTTTACTAATAAAATAACCCTATTGCGACCACTAACCGGTATTACGCATACCCGCAGCAATACCTGCGATAGTCACCATCAACGCTTGTTCAATACGTGGATCAGACTCGCTATGAGTACGAGAGCGTTGCAATAGCTCTGCCTGTAGGACGTTAAGTGGATCAGTATAAACATTACGCAATGCGATAGATTCAGCAACCCACGGTAAGTCCGCCATTAAATGCTCATCTTTGGAAATCGCTAATACACTCTTAATATCATCAGAGAGTTGTTGACGTAATTTCGCCCCTAATGGCCATAAATTTTCTTCGACTAAACGCTGATCGTAATACTCCGCAAGCCATAGATCCGCTTTTGCATACACCATCTCTAGCATAGCAATACGAGTATTAAAGAAAGGCCAATTCTCACACATATCATCTAATACGGCTTGTTTTCCGTTATCTATCTCATGCTGTAAAGCAGCACCGGCCCCTAACCATGCGGGTAACATTAAACGGTTCTGAGTCCAAGCGAAGATCCACGGAATAGCACGCAATGTTTCAACGCCTCCTGTTGGACGGCGTTTAGCAGGTCGAGAGCCTAATGGTAATTTACCTAATTCACCTTCTGGCGTCGCTGCACGGAAATAAGGCACAAAATCTTTTTCGCCTCTGACATAGCCACGATACATCTCGCAAGATACATCAGATAAAGCATCCATAACCTCAATCCAAGCTGTTTTTGGCTCTGGAGGAGGTAATAAATTAGCTTCTAAAATCGCACCAGCATAGTGAGCCAGACTACTGATAGTCACTTGCGGTAAGCCAAATTTAAAGCGGATCATCTCCCCTTGCTCTGTCACCCGCAATCCACCTTTTAAACTACCCGGTGGTTGTGATAATAATGCAGCATGTGCCGGCGCACCTCCACGGCCGATAGTACCCCCACGGCCATGAAATAGCGTTAATATCACGCCTGATTTCTCACATAACTTAATTAAAGCATCCTGTGCTCGATATTGCGCCCACGATGCCGCCATCACACCCGCATCTTTCGCTGAGTCAGAATAACCAATCATTACCATCTGTTTGTTATCAATTAAATCGCGATACCAGGGAATATCAAACAGACGGGTCATCACACTTTCTGCGTTATTTAAGTCTTCTAACGTTTCAAATAATGGTGCTACAGGTAAACGAATATCTGCCCCTGCTTCTTTTAATAATAGTTTAACGGCTAATACATCCGAAGGGACTTTCGCCATGGAAATCACATAAGAAGCAATAGAATCTTTTGGTGACTCAGCAATTACCCGACAGGTTTCAAATACCTCTTTAGTTGCTTCACTCGGTTGCCAATGAGTAGGGATCAATGGGCGTTTAGAGTTAAGTTCTGTCAGTAAAAACGTCTGTTTTTGCTCTTCAGACCAACTAGCATAATCACCAAGCTCTAAATATTGCGTTAATTCAGACAGCGCTTCGGTATGATTAGTGCTTTCTTGGCGAATATCGAGTCGCACCAGTTGTAATCCAAAACAACGGATACGGCGCAAAGTATCTAATAACTGTCCATTGGCAATAATGCGCATACCACACTGATGCAGTGATTGGTAACAAGCATATAAAGGTTCCCAAAGTGCTGAATTATCAATCAGTAAGCCTTCAGGAGGTAATGATTGCTGACCTTTGATACGTTGTTCTAAATAATCACGAGTCACTTGTAAGCGAGTGCGCAATTGTTTGGCTATTTCACGATAAGGCTCGGCAACATCGGCACCGCCCGCTAATTCACGTAATTCTGGTGTGCTTTCTGTCATAGACAGCTCAGAAACGAGCACCTGAATATCATTTAAAAATAGATCGGCGGCTTTCCAGCGACTAAGTAATAATGCATGACGGGTAATTTCAGCGGTAACATTTGGGTTACCATCACGATCTCCCCCCATCCATGAAGTAAAGCGAATAGGAGAAGCTTCTACCGGTAAATTGTAGTCAATAGACTCTTCTAACTGTTCATTAAATTCACGTAAGAAAGCAGGCACACCTTCCCATAAGCTATTTTCGACCACCGCAAAGCCCCATTTCGCTTCATCAATAGGGGTTGGGCGAATTTTTCTGATCTCATCGGTATGCCACGATTGCGCAACCAATTGGCGTAAACGGCGCATAATATTGGTACGTTCATAATCGGCAAGATCATCATGATCAAGCTGAGATAAGCAAGTATTGACTTCCACTAGCTTATGAATAAGCGTGCGGCGAGCAATTTCCGTTGGATGAGCCGTTAAGACTAATTCAATCGAAATTTGTTCAACGGCTTGTTTGAGTTGCTGATTAGTAAAGTTTTTATCTTTCAGCCGTTCAATTAATTTAGCCAATGCCACAGGATTACTTGCCGCCTCACCATGAGGAGAAATGCTATGGTATTGCTCTGCCACATTAGTCAGGTTTAAGAATTGGTTGAATGCTCTAGCAACAGGTAATAACTCATCATTAGAGAGATTTTGTAAGGTTAATAGTAGCTTTTGTCGCTGAACTTCATTACCTGCTCGTGATGACTTAGATAACTTTCGGATAGATTCCACTTTATCTAAAATTTCTTCACCGAGTGCCTCTTTTATCGTGTCGCCGAGTAGTTTGCCAAGCATGCTGACATTACTACGCATAGCAGAATATTGTTGATTCATAAGACTCCTGACCTTGGCTTTGTGTCGGTAACAACATGCTTTCTACTAAAAAAAGTCATGTCCTTCCAGTTGTGTAATTAATTTTCATTTTTTATGTGACTTTATTGTGATTTTTGTGATAAGCCACACTGCTTTTGACTTATAGCCTACTATTCATATCAGAAAATAAGCGTTTTGGGGGAATTTTCTGAAATTTAATTACGGCTTTAGTGTTATAAGAATGGCTAATATCGACGTTGTTTTTGCTCAATATTAACCATAATAAGGACATTTTTTTGTTTCTTATCGTCTAAGAAGCGTTTTTTACTAGAAAGGGTGAAATAAGTAAAAATTTATCTGGCGAAAAATTTAGATGAATTTTTTTAATATTGATAAATTGTCTGGTATTTTTCTCCAACTTCACCCTATCGATACTCCTTAAATAGAAAAGGCGCTGACTATGCAGCGCCTTGTGTTAACAAATAGCACATTCACTTTTTCAATGAATCAATCTTTTTTTCTACGTTTTCTTTAAGATCAGATGCACCATGTTTTAAATCGTGGGCAACTTCAGATAATTTTTCTTCTGTCCGATGCTTCACCTCCGTCGCTTTATCTTTTAGCTGATCAACATGTTTTTCAATTTTTGACATTAATCGCTCCTTTGTGACTAGAGATGATTTAAGTATAGCCAAGGTTAAAAATAACGACGTGCTGTAGCTCTCATTTTATCACCCTTGATTGGCTTTATTTGCTCGCTTACTTCGTTTAGAGATCTTCTCTAAATAGCCCATCACAAAAGCGGAAAAAACAAAAGTCAGATGGAGCACCACATACCATAATAACTTGTTATCGGGGATATTTTTTAAGTCCATAAACACCCCTAACAAATGAATAGAAGAGATAGCAACAATAGAAGCAGCAACTTTATTTTTCAGCGATTCTGCATCCATGTTACCTAACCAAGAGAGTTTATCCTTCGCGCCTTCGATTTCCATATTGGTAATAAAATTCTCATAACCTGAGAAAATAACCATTATCAATAACCCCCCCACTAATGCCAAATCAATTAGCGATAATAAACGTAAAACTAAATCAGCTTCAGATAAGGCAAATATATTGGGTAAGATCTCGTACATTGACTGAAAAAACTTAATCGTTAATGCCAACAATCCAAGAGATAAGCCAATATAGACAGGTGCAAATAACCAACGAGAGCGATACATCCATTTTTCAACAATTCTATTCATATTTCCTCTCTATCTACACAATTAATCATCATCTTTTTCAGTATAGAAGAGAAAAAAATACACAGAAAACTATCAGCAATAAAAAAATCACTGATAGTTTTGATTAAAAAGAAAATAGTCTTTTACAATAGTTGAGAAAGGCGATTGAGATCAGACTGAATAGCCCCCGCAGTCACATCACGTCCAGCACCAGGACCTCTAATGACTAATGGGTTATCACGATACCAACGGCTTTCAATAGCAAATAGGTTATCCCCCGGTAATAGTGATGCCAGAGGATGATCTTTTCTCACCGCCTCAACCCCAACCTTCGCTTTGCCGTTAGCATCAAACCGCGCAATATAACGCAGTACCATATCCATCTCATTGGCAGCCGCTAAACGTTGTGCCATTTGTTCATTAATCACACTGCTATTTTCAAAGAAGGCTTCTAATGATCCACTTTGCGCTTGAGCAGGAACCAGCGATTCAACACGGACTTGCTCAGGTTCAATATCATAGCCAGCTTCACGGGCTAAAATAATCAATTTGCGCATCACATCTTGTCCTGATAAGTCGATACGAGGATCAGGCTCGGTTAGGCCTTGTTGCCATGCTTGTTCTACCAAATCACTAAAAGGTACGCTGCCATCAAATTGTAAAAATAGCCATGACAATGTGCCGGAGAAAATACCACTGATAGATAAAATCGTATCACCGCTTTCACGTAGATCACGTACCGTATGATTAATAGGTAATCCCGCACCAACTGTCGCATTATATAACCAGTGGCGTCCTGTTTTAGAGAAAGCATCACGAGTTGCGCGATAGCGTAAACTTGATGCTGAGCCTGCGATTTTATTCGCACTAATCACATGAAAACCATAGCTGGCAAAATCTTCATAACAGGCGGCAAGCTCTTCATTAGCGGTAATATCGACCACCACTAAATCATCAAAAGGATGCGATCTCATCCATAAATGAAGCGACTCTTCACTATGCACTGTTGCTTCATCATCAAAAAAGGCCAGTGCGCGACTAGGATCAATACCTTGGTGATCTAGTAGGCTGCGACGGCTATCTACCACCCCCGCCAGAATAAATTCAAAATCACTACGTGCAGATAATGGCTCTTGTTCACGAGCAAACAGTTCTAACCAACGTGAGCCAATATTCCCTTTACCAAACAGCACTAAACCAATCTGTTTTTCTGCCCTAAATAATGTTTGATGTAAACCTTGCAATAATGAAGCCGTATAGTTACGTAATACCGCAACTAAACTGATGTTATCTTCCGCGTGCCAAATAAACTCTACCGGTTGATCTTTAAGTTGTTGGTAGAAACGGTGGCAATGGAGTGGATTTTTACATACCCCGGCGCCAACTAAAGCAACGAGAGAAAAGCCCTCTCGCAGATGTAATTTACCCGGTAAGGCCGCATCTTGCAGAACATCTAACGCACTATTAGCGACTTCACTGGTGTAACACAACTGTAGCAACTGACTATCTCTATCAATACCTGTTGCCAGTGGACGAATTTGTACCCGCTGAAGTAATGCATCCACTTCTTTAGCGATTTGTTCAAAATTTTGATGTGCGGCTAATTGAAGCTCAATTAAACAAACATCATCATGGCTAGTGACAATTTTTGCCCCTGTGCCTGATGCTAATACCCGTTCAATTCGAGTTGAACCCTGCTCTGGTTGGTAACTGCAACGTAATTGTAAATCGATATTGCTCCCTGAGACGGGTTGTAGTGTGCGTGTATGTAAAACGGGTGCCGCTAATCTTGCCAGCTCGCTCGCCTCATCTAAACGCAATAACGGTAGCAAACAGGCATCTTTCACTTTTCGGGGATCGGCACTATAAACCCCTGCAACATCGCTCCAAATAGTCACTTTACCCACATCCGCTAAAGCACCTACTTGGGTCGCTGAGTAGTCACTACCATTACGGCCTAATAGCACCGTCTCACCTTGTTGATTACGACTAATAAAACCCGTTACCACAAAGCGACATTGAGGATATTTAGCCAGCAGTGATTGTAACAAAGGACGCGATAAGGCTTCATTAACTTGAGGCTGTGCGGCGCGCTCTGCACATAAAAATTCTCGCGCATCTAACCACACACTAGGTAAACCCTGCTCCGTTAATAAGCTTGCCATTAATCTCGCTGACCAAATTTCACCATGACCAACGACTTCAGCATAAGTTGCATCCGTTATCGGCTTATCAAGTAAGTAACTTAGTCTTTCTAAATCAGCAATAAAGGCCTGTGAAAGAGCTTGTGCATGCTCTTTTGATAACAGTCCTTCAATCAAGGATAGCTGATAACGACGTAATTCTTGCTGAGCTTGATGGGCAGAAATACGATCACTTTGACTCAGTTTTAACCAGTTAATCAGCTGATTTGTTGTCGAGCCTGCTGCAGAAACCACCATTAAATCATTAGGTTGGCTATAATTTGTCATGATATTCACGACTCGCTGATAACATTTTATGTCTGCAAGACTGCTACCACCGAATTTATGTAACTGACGGCAAGTTGGTTGCGCCTGTTGTTTAATCGCCACTACGCTCATGATCCATGGTTACCTTTTCGTTGCTGCATTAAACGCATTTTGTAAATCGTTGATGAGATCCAGACTATCCTCAATCCCCACGGAAATGCGCAATAAAGCGTTACTGATCCCAGCGGTTTTTCTCGCTTCTTCAGACATTCCTGCGTGTGTCATGGTCGCCGGATGACAAATTAATGTTTCTACACCACCTAAAGACTCTGCCAGTGTAAAGAGTGTTAAATGAGATAAAAAGGATTTAATTGCCTCAATCCCCCCTTTTAACTCAAAACTTAACATCGCACCAAAACCTTGTTGCTGTTTTTTCGCTATCGCGTGACCGACATGATGTTCTAGTGCTGGGTAATAAATTTTATCCACTAAGGGTTGTGTTTGTAGATAATCCACCAATGCTTGAGTATTTTCTTGTTGTAATCGAATTCGTGGTACTAAGGTTCTGATCCCTCGTAATAACAAATAACTATCAAACGCCCCAGCAGTAACACCAATATTATTTGCCCACCAGCTTAAATCCTCAAGCTGTTTCCTACACTGACTAATCACAACACCCGCGACAAGATCAGAATGCCCATTAAGATACTTAGTGCAAGAATGCACCACTAAATCAGCCCCTAAAGCCAATGGCTTTTGCAATACCGGGCTCATAAAGGTGTTATCCGCCACCACCAACGCCCCAACTTGGTGAGCTAATTGGCTTATTTTCTCAATATCAGTGATGCGCAATAATGGATTACTGGGTGTTTCAATAAATACTATTTTTGGCGCTAATGCCAACGCTTGTTGTAACGCTTGCTCATCGTTTTGATCAACAAATACCACACGATAAGCACCACGTTGCTGCTGACTATTAAACAGACGATAACTGCCCCCATAACAATCATGGGGCGCCACAATGACATCACCCGGTTTTAAAAAAGTCGTACAAATTAAATGAATTGCTGACATCCCACTGCTAGTAACAACCGCTCCCACCCCACCTTCAAGCTCTGCTAATGCATTTTGCACCATATCGCGCGAGGGATTGCCCCGACGAGAGTAATCATGTTCACGAGGTTGATTAAATGCTAAGAAATTATAGGTGCTAGAAAGATAGATTGGCGGTACAACACAGCCATATTGCTTATCTTCATTAAGCCCATTGTGAATGGCAATGGTTGCGGTTTTCTTCGTCATACAGACACCTTGTTACAGCGCTAAGTGGAAAAGTCGCTTACAGCATATCCAATTAGACACCAAGACGTCAATACATCTAGACATCTAAACTCCTTTACGGATAGACCAACAAATGGAATAATATAAATATTAAGGATATCGCCAGGTAACTATTGCTTTTTCTCACACCTTTAGCCAGTAACAGTCGGTGGTTTTAGAAAAGTCATGATAAACTGGCATGGCTCGTCAGAATAGGGCATCAACCCTAAACTGGCTTCAACTAAATGATATTAATTAAGGTAATCCATGGCTGAATGGAACGGTGAATATATCAGCCCTTACGCTGAGCATGGTAAAAAAAGCGAACAAGTCAAAAAAATTACAGTTTCAATTCCATTGAAAGTGCTAAAAATTTTGACAGATGAGCGCACTCGTCGTCAGGTCAATAACCTAAAACATGCCACCAATAGTGAATTATTGTGTGAAGCATTTTTACACGCATTTACCGGACAGCCTCTCCCCAATGATGAAGACTTACGCAAAGAGCGTAACGATGAAATCCCTGAAGAGGCAAAAGAAATAATGCGCCAGCGGGGTGTTGATCCCGAGACTTGGGAATATTGATCAGAAATTATTTTTGATAGCAAAAATATAACCAGAAGCCCAAAGCCAACACTTTGGGCTTCAATTTGTGCATTACTCTAGACGAGAGATACGCGAACTCGCTTCATCCAGATGATTGCGTAACGCGTTAAGGCAGGGAGAAAAATTGTCAGAAAGAGCATGACAATGAGTAAGCAAAGTATAAAACTGCTCTGCGAGTGCTAAACTCTCCCGCCAAATTTCACGGCTGATCCCATCAAGTAATGTCGCTGGTCGCAGTGTGTTGACTATTTCTCCTCCTACTTTAGGCGCAAATCCCATTGGTAGAATATCGTAAGCAGGCGCAAGCGCATATGGTCGGCCATGGCGACTAATAAACGATAAATTGCCATGGTGCATATCAGTATTTCCAATCAACATACCAAATGCCCAACGTCGCATTGTACTTACCGAGGCATCAGGCTGAACCTGTTTTTGCTCAATTAACGCATCAACTAACACAGGCCATGGCTCTCTTGCTCGCCCGACAAACTGTGCATCTAATGCTTGTAAAGAAAAAAGTCCGACACGACCTAGAGCACCTACACGGTCAAAACGCGGTATTTCAAGAAAACGTTGCCCTTCAAAATCAAAAATTTCTGTTTCAACGCCTAGCACCTTTAAGGCAAGATGCTCAGCTTGAAGGAGATCACGCCAACGCTCGCTGATAGCATTATTGTCAGAAGCCGTAAATTTAACGATGACATGGCCTCTATCAGTATAGGTACAAAATTTGGGTTGTTCACCACCTGCGGATGAGCCAGGATCTTCCCCTGAACTAACCGCTCGAGCTAATGTTGGGTAAGTTGTTGAACGAGCAACCACAGCAGGTATCGGCATCGCCAAAAAATGTTTTTTTGCCTGTTCCCCTATTAACAAATTTCCCACTGCATCATGACCGTGAGCAATTAAAGCTCTGATAATATCTGTGTCAGACCAACTGTCTGGATTATGTGGTAAACCCAACTCAGCGGAATAAGTCGCAGCATAAGCACGTCCAAGATACCCTTGTGGACGCATATCAAATAACCACCACGGCAATCCTTCGCTATACCGATTGACATTATCAACCTGCTCCATAACAAAACCGGCTGGATAAACTGGTGTCAATTTACCCAACAATTTAATTTTACCTTCTTCATTTATGCGATAAATGGGTACAGAGTTGAAGCCGCGCGAACCATCACGTAAAGCATATTGAATAGAACGACCCGAGCCAATTTGAACAATATCATTAGACAACTTTTTTAATGCCCTAGACAGGGTTGGCTGACTAATATTCATAATATTAGCTAGTTGCCTTGCTGGCTCAGGTCCATTACGTAGTATTTTTCGTATGACTTCTGCTCGTTGTGTCATGATATTAGCTACTTATAAATAGATTAATGAATAGATAAGTGAATAGGATTATGAATAGATAACTTATCAGCTGTGATCTGTCTTGTCACTATTAAAAGCGCGAGTATTGGCGACGATATTACATAAAAAACGCATACAAAAGAGCGCTATCGCTTTGAGGTATATTCGATATGTTATTTTAT
Source organism: Proteus sp. G2674 (assembly GCF_009915195.1). Lineage (NCBI taxonomy): Bacteria > Pseudomonadati > Pseudomonadota > Gammaproteobacteria > Enterobacterales > Morganellaceae > Proteus > Proteus sp. G2674. The sequence continues at coordinate 181,779 of NZ_JAABLS010000040.1, read as the reverse complement.
CATTGGGAGATCACGCTAGGTGATGAATAGAGATAGGGAAAGCTTACTATCAATAATAAAAGATCAAGCGGTTAAAGTGTGATACAAAGTGACCATAATTTAGAGGATAAAGAATAACAAAAAGCCCAAAGCAAATACTTTGGGCTTTCTTCAATTCCGTTTTCCCTACACGTTTTCAGTGTTACCTGAAAAGTTGTGGTAACAAATATCTTATTTGCTGCCTGGGATTTTGAAACGTTTGTTGAACAGATCAACACGACCACCGGTTGCAACATCACGTTGTTTACCAGTATAGAATGGGTGGCATTTATCACAAACGTCCAGATTCAGGTTGTGGCCTGCTGTGGAGTTGATTTTCATAACGTTACCGCAAGAACAAGTTGCAGTAATTTCTTCGTATTTAGGATGAATATCTTTTTTCATGGAAAACCTCTGCTAAGGCCGTGTCGCTATTCAGCCCTCAGCCGAACACCACACGTCGTGTTGATTGAATTAAATTGTTTGGTATTTTATCTACCAAAGGGGGCGGATCATACAGAATATCCGCCAAACGCGCAATGAAATCTGCACACTTTTTGTGATATTCTTAATACTATCTTTTCGCTAAAACACTCGGAAACCCTGATATGACTATAGTTCAGGTAATATTACCTGTACCACTGTTTTCTTCCTTTGACTACCTGCTTCCAGAAGGTTGTGCCATGCCAACAATAGGTTGTCGCGTGGTCGTTCCCTTTGGCAAACAGCGTCGCTCTATCGGTATTGTTAAAGGTTTTAGTTCACACAGTGAGTTTCCCATTGAAAAACTGAAACCTATTGAAGAAGTACTTGATACAGAGACACTGTTTCCGGGGATCTTATGGGATATGCTTAATTGGGCAAGTGCTTATTATCATTATCCTTTAGGTGAAGTTCTCTTTCATGCGATGCCAATTCTACTACGACAAGGGAAACCGGCTGAATTTACGCCCTTATGGCAATGGTATGCCACTCAAGAGGGAGAAGCGCTTGATCTTAACAGTCTAAAAAGCGCTAAAAAGCAACAACAAGCTTTAGCGGCACTACGCCGTGCCCCTTTGTATCGCCACCAGTTAGATGAATATGAAATTACAACAGCGACACTAAATAACTTAAAAAAGAAAGCATTAGCGGATTTACGTCCTATTCAACCCGCCCCTATACAGTGGCAAAGCACTTTTGCCGTACAAGGCGAACTATTTAAACTTAATGCCGAACAGGCGGTTGCTGTTGGTGCTATCACGGCACAAGCAGACCAATTTTCGCCTTGGTTATTATTGGGGATCACAGGCTCTGGTAAAACAGAAGTGTATCTCAGTGTACTTGAAACTATTCTCGCTCAAGGTAAACAGGCACTGATCTTAGTCCCTGAAATAGGTTTGACCCCACAAACCATTCGCCGTTTTAAAGCACGTTTTAATGCCCCCGTCGATGTTCTTCACTCCGGACTCAACGATACGGAACGCCTTGCGGTATGGCTACGAGCGAAACGGGGAGATAATGCCATTATTATCGGTACGCGCTCTGCATTGCTCACCCCTTTTCAGCAATTAGGGATTATTATTATTGATGAAGAGCATGATGGCTCTTATAAGCAACAAGATGGCTGGCGTTACCATGCACGGGATTTAGCGGTCTTTCGCGCCAAGCAAGAAAATATTCCTATCGTGATGGGCACAGCCACCCCATCGATTGAAACCAGCTATAACGTTGCACAAAAAAAATATCAACAACTGACGTTAACGCAACGGGCGGGAAATGCTAAACCTGCCACAGAGCATTTAATCGACCTAAAAGGGCAACCGCTCACAACCGGACTCTCTCCAACACTCATTAAAGCCATAAAAGAGCATCTTAATGCCGGTAACCAAGTGATGTTGTTTTTAAATCGCCGTGGCTTTGCGCCTGCGTTACTCTGCCATGAGTGTGGTTGGATTGCCGAATGCCCTCGCTGTGATCACTATTATACCTTACATCAAAAACACGGCATGCTACGTTGCCACCAGTGTGATAGCCAACGTCGTATTCCATCACAATGTCCTCAATGTGGTTCAACTAATTTAATGCCAGTAGGATTGGGCACAGAACAACTTGAACAAGGCATTGGCGAGTTATTTCCTAATACCCCCATAACCCGTATTGATAAAGATACCACCAGTCGTAAAGGAGCATTAGAGCAACAACTAGAAGACATCTATCAAGGTGGATCACGTATTCTAATTGGCACACAGATGTTGGCTAAAGGTCACCACTTCCCAGACGTTACGCTGGTGGCGCTACTTGATGTTGATGGTGCTTTATTTTCTAGTGACTTTCGTGCTGCTGAACGTTTTGCTCAGCTTTATACTCAAGTATCAGGTCGTGCAGGAAGAGCTGGGAAACAAGGTGCCGTCTATTTACAAACTCACCAACCCGATCACCCACTATTATTAACGCTGTTAGAAAAAGGCTATGATGCTTTTACTAAAGAGGCGTTACAAGAGCGACAAGCAACCTTTTTACCCCCTTATTCCAGCCATATTATGATCCGCTCTGAAGATCATAATAACCAAAAAGCCCCCCAGTTTTTACGCCAGCTTAAACAGTTCTTCGAGCAACACCCGATGAGAGATAGTCATTTATGGGTGATGGGCCCCATTCCGGCCATTCAGGCAAAACGAGGAGGAAATTTCCGTTGGCAACTATTATTGCAACATCCTTCAAGGGGTTATTTACAAAAGTTAATGTCTGTTACTTATCCTCAGATAGTGGCGCTTCCTGAGAGTAAAAAAGTGAAATGGAATATTGATGTTGATCCAACAGATTGCTAAGCCTACTGATATTTAGCGCACTTATAATTCAAAACTATTTATCAATTTTGCGAACTACCTCATAAAAACGATTGGTATCACACTTTTTATGCAAACTAGGTAACAGTATCTATTCAAAAAGTGGGTAAAATAACAATTTAGAATATTTCTTGAATTAAAAAACCGTCGCATCTTTGTATTTTGGACAACGACGGTTTTTTTGCAACAAAAAAGCAATCGTTTAACCAAACCATCAGTACGGAGGTATGGGGTTTGCAACAGAATAATAAAGAGAGCGCACAAGCAACAATGAAAGATGTTGCTTTTGCTGCTGGCGTGTCAACAGCCACGGTGTCACGCACATTAATGAATCCAGAAAAAGTATCCTCACAAACCCGTCAAAAAGTTGAGCAAGCTGTTCTTGACGTGGGTTATTACCCACATAATTTGTCAAAAAACCTGAAACGTAACGAGTCAAAAACGATCCTCGTGATCGTCCCTAACATCAGTGATCCCTTTTTTACAGATGTCGTATGTGGCATTGAAGAAACCGCAGCTCAACACGGCTATCTTGTGTTAATTGGTGACTGTAAACACCAACAAAAACATGAAAATGCCTTTATTAATTTAATTATTACTAAGCAGATTGACGGCATGTTACTGCTTGGCTCTCATATCCCTTTTGATGTTTCTAAAGAAGAGCAAAAAAATCTTCCTCCTATGATCATGGCAAATGAATTTGCCCCAGAGCTTGAATTGCCAACCGTTCATATTGATAATCTGACAGCTTCTTTTAGAGCCACCCACTATCTACAACAGATGGGACATAAGCGTATTGCCTGTATTACTGGCCCTGAAGATATGCCGCTATGTCGTTATCGTTTACAAGGTTATATTCAAGCTATGCGTAGAACCGGTGTCCCTCTACGCGAAGATTATATTATTAGAGGTGATTTTACCCACGAAAGCGGTGCAGAAAGTCTGAAAAAGTTAATTTCGTTACCTGAACCACCGACAGCCGTTTTTTGCCATAGCGATATTATGGCGATTGGTGTGATGTGGCAGGCTAAAAAACTGGGCTTACAATTACCTGACGATCTCTCTGTAATTGGCTTCGATAACCTTGATATTACACGCTATAGCGAGCCTGCATTAACCACTATGGAACAGCCACGCTACCAAATTGGTCGTCAATCCATGTTGTTACTGCTTGATCAGTTACAAGGTAGACCTGTTGCACCCGGCTCTCGCCTATTAGATTGTGAGTTAATAGTAAGAGAAAGTGTCTGTCGGCTTAAAAGCTAGGCAAAAGACACTATGTTAAGTAACATATCGGTTGTGATACCTATTCATTTAATTATCAGCGAATCGAACTGTGGCACAACGAGACTATGTGGGACGAGGACAGTCATCTGCTCGTCGTAAAAAGACAACGAAAGGCAAAGGTAAAAAGGCGGCCAGTGGGTTGCCTTTAACCACACTTATTGTAGCAATTGCGCTTGTGGCGCTATTTGTTGGCGGCCTCTATTTTATTACCCATAATAAAAAAGAGGTTATCGAACCAACTTCATCAAGTGCAGGGCAACAACCAACTAACAACTTACCACCTAAACCGCAAGAGCGTTGGCAATATATCAAAGAGCTCGAGAATCGACAGGTGGGGAACCCATTACAGCCACCAGCGACCTCTTCAGGGAGCCAGATTAATCCGCTTTCACCGGAGCAATTACGTTTTTTACAACAAATTGAAGCGGATAAACGTCAACCGGCGGTAGAGTTACCAGAAGTGCCTTATAACGGTGAAGTACCACGTTCACAGGTTGTCATTACCCCACCGACAACTACCGCACCTTCGGTACAACCCTCGCAACCTTCAGCACCGGTAAAACAGGAGCCTGCACCTGCGATAACAACACCAAAACCTGCGACGACTGAAGCGCGCTTTTTAGTCCAATGCGGTTCATTTAAAACCAATGAACAAGCCGAATCTGTACGCGCAACCTTAGCATTTTCCGGTATCGAAAGCCGTGTGACCAAAGGAAATGACGGTTGGATCCGCGTTTTATCTGGCCCATTTAATAAAGAGCAAGCCAATACGCTAAGCCGTCAAGCTGCAGGCGCAGGTGTATCAGGTTGTATTCTTCGTACTGCGGGGGGTTGAAAAATAAAATTTCTCCCCCACCTATAAATCTAATTCACATAATGGGCTGTGTTTTTTCTGATATTAAAGCACAACCCACTTCTTTTTATTGATAAACCAGGGGCTGACTCATGACTACAATCGTAAGTGTTCGCCGTAATGGCCAAGTCGTAATCGGTGGTGATGGACAGGCGACGATGGGTAATACCGTCATGAAAGGCAATGTTCGCAAAGTACGCCGTCTTTATAACGACAAAGTGATTGCGGGATTTGCCGGCGGCACTGCTGATGCTTTCACGCTTTTTGAACTTTTTGAGCGTAAATTAGAGCTCCATCAAGGCCATTTAACTAAAGCCGCTGTTGAACTTGCGAAAGATTGGCGTACAGACAGAATGTTACGCAAACTAGAAGCATTACTGGCTGTGGCAGACGAAACAACATCTTTGATTATCACTGGTAACGGTGATGTTGTGCAGCCAGAAAACGATCTGATTGCTATTGGTTCTGGTGGCCCTTATGCACAAGCAGCGGCGAGAGCGATGTTAGAAAACACCGATCTAAGTGCACGCGAAATTGCGGAAAAAGCACTGAATATTGCCGGTGATATCTGCATCTACACCAACCATAATGTCAACTTTGAAGAAATCTCTTCAAAAGAGTAAGGATTTGAGAGCATGTCCGAAATGACTCCTCGCGAAATTGCCAGCGAACTCGACAGATTTATTATTGGTCAAGATAAGGCCAAACGTGCGGTTGCTATTGCACTGCGTAACCGCTGGCGTCGCATGCAGCTTGATGAAGCGCTGCGTCATGAAGTAACCCCAAAAAATATTTTGATGATTGGACCTACAGGGGTAGGTAAAACTGAAATTGCACGTCGCTTAGCAAAATTAGCCAATGCACCTTTTATCAAAGTCGAAGCCACAAAATTCACTGAAGTGGGTTATGTAGGTAAAGAAGTCGATTCTATTATCCGCGATTTAACTGATTCTGCTGTTAAAATGGTACGTAGCCAAGCGATTGAAAAAAATCGTTACCGTGCTGAAGAAATGGCAGAAGAGCGTATTCTTGATGTACTGATCCCACCAGCCAAAAATAACTGGGGAGTCACAGAATCGGCATCATCCTCAGAGCCTTCAGCAGCGCGCCAAGCGTTCCGTAAGAAACTCCGTGAAGGCCAATTAGACGACAAAGAGATTGAAATTGAATTAGCGGCCACCCCAATGGGTGTTGAAATTATGGCACCTCCTGGCATGGAAGAGATGACTAATCAATTACAATCCATGTTCCAAAATTTAGCGGGACAAAAGCAAAAAGCGCGTAAGATGAAAATCAAAGAAGCGTTTAAACTGATTGTCGAAGAAGAAGCCGCTAAACTGGTTAATCCTGAAGAGTTAAAACAACAAGCCATCGATGCAGTTGAGCAACATGGTATCGTGTTTATTGATGAAGTAGATAAAATCTGTAAACGTGGTGGTCAAAGCTCTGGCCCTGATGTTTCTCGTGAAGGTGTACAACGTGACCTATTACCACTGGTAGAAGGTTGCACCGTATCCACTAAGCACGGTATGGTGAAAACAGATCATATTCTGTTTATTGCCTCAGGCGCATTCCAAGTCTCTAGTCCTTCAGACTTAATTCCTGAGTTACAAGGCCGTCTGCCTATTCGTGTTGAACTACAAGCACTGACTGCAGAAGATTTTGAGCGTATCCTTACTGAGCCAAATGCATCATTAACAAAACAGTATCAAGCATTAATGGCTACCGAAGGAGTAAGCATTAACTTTAGCCAAGACGGTATTCGCAAAATTGCCGAATCTGCATGGCGTGTAAATGAAACCACTGAAAACATCGGTGCACGTCGTCTACATACGGTATTAGAGCGTTTAATGGAAGAAATTTCCTATGATGCGAGTGAACGTCAAGGCGAAACTATTCTTATTGATGCAGAATATGTGAAACAGCATCTGGATGAGCTTGTAGCAGATGAAGATCTGAGTCGATTTATTTTATAATCAACTTATGCGATCCTTAATCAGCAATATTAACGTGGGAGGCTTGCCTCCCATTCTTATTTTTATAATAACAACGAACATGAGTATTGAATTTCAGCATGAGCGCTCAACATTCCATTAGCCGGACACAAGCCTGGCTTGAAAGTTTACGACCCAAAACCCTACCTTTAGGGTTAATTGCTATTGTGACAGGCTCCGCCTTAGCGTATTGGACGGGTCATTTTGAGCTACCTATTGCATTACTGGCGATTTTAACTGCTGGCACACTACAAATTCTCTCTAACTTAGCGAATGACTATGGTGATGCCGTTAAAGGGACAGATACTGAAGAGCGATTAGGGCCACTGCGTGGAATGCAAAAAGGGGTTATCACCCCTACTCAAATGAAAAAAGCCTTAATTATCAATGTGATTATCTCCTGTGTTTCAGGTATAGCCTTGATAATTGTCGCCTGTAAAAAACCCGAAGATGCTATTGGCTTTTTAGTGATGGGCTTATTGGCTATCGTGGCAGCCATTACCTATACCGTAGGGAAACGCCCTTATGGCTATATGGGATTGGGCGATATTTCGGTATTAATTTTCTTTGGCTGGCTAAGTGTGATTGGCACTTATTATTTGCAAGCTAATGCTTTTAATATTGTGACACTACTGCCTGCCACCGCCTGCGGACTGCTCTCGGTCGCAGTACTTAACATTAACAATATGCGTGATCTTGAAAACGACATTCAAGCCGGTAAAAATACCTTGGCGGTGCGTTTGGGGGCTTCTGGTTCACGGATTTACCACACCTGCGTGATTGCCATAGCCATTATCTGTTTGATTGTGTTCACCCTGATTTATATGCACCGTTGGACGGCGTGGCTATTTTTATTAGCCGTTCCGATGCTATTACTGCATATTAAACGCGTTAATGCTGATCTTAGTGGCGAAGCCATGCGACCACTGCTTGAACATATGGTCAAAGCGGCGCTGTTAACCAATATTCTTTTTTCTTTAGGTTTAGTTTTAGAGTAATTTACCGCTATTGTTGATTTGACTCACTGAATTGTCAGTGAGTCTTTTGCCAACACCCCCTGTTAAGGGATATACTGGACTTTCCTGAGGCAACCTGACGTAAATCCTATGAAATATGATACTTCTGAACTCTGTGATATCTATCAAGAAGATATCAATGTCGTAGAACCGCTTTTCTCAAACTTTGGTGGTCGTAGCTCCTTTGGTGGACAAATTACCACTGTCAAATGTTTTGAAGATAATGGTCTGCTTTATGACTTACTAGAAGAAAACGGTAAAGATCGTATTCTATTAGTTGATGGCGGTGGCTCTGTCCGCAAAGCGCTAGTCGACGCTGAATTGGCGCAACTGGCGGTACTTAACGAATGGGAAGGTATTGTTGTTTATGGTGCAGTACGCCAAGTGGACGCTTTATCTGAGCTTGATTTAGGTATTCAAGCGATGGCTGCCATTCCTGCAGGTTGCCCAAGTGAAGGCATCGGCGACAGTGATATCCGCGTAAACTTTGGTGGTGTTACTTTCTTCTCTGGTGATTACCTTTATGCTGATAATACTGGCATTATCTTATCTGAAGAGCCTTTAGGCTTAGATGATGACGATTTAGATGATGATTTATTAGAAGAATAATAGACCATTCTCTTATTAACAAAGATAACGCATAAAGCGACAAAAGCCACTTTATCAGTGGCTTTGTTTTTAACTGGTGAAAACGGTGGACGATTATTGTACGTCTTCCATTTTTCCTAGCAGAGCACGTAAACGCTCTTGCCAGCTTGATTGCTCTTGTTTCAGCTCTTCGTTTTCACGAACCAAGGCTTCTCTTGATTCTCTTGCGCCCTGCACTTCTTGATTCAGTGCATCATTTTTCTCTTTTAGCTCTTCAATTTCCATCTGTAATAATGTGATGGTATCTAGTGCTTGTTGTACTTTTGACTCTAATTTTTCAAAAACTTCAAATGACATACTGTAATCCCCCATATAATCGATACTCCCGATTGTAAGTAGCCTATCAACAACTGTCTAGCATCTTCCGTGGAATTACCTGCTTTTTTCAATTTAACAAAAATACTGGTCTGATCACACTCCTAGTGTTGTACAAGTCACTATTTAAGAGCGTTTTCACTCATTTTCATGATGGGACACACAAAATTCAATTTCGCTTATTCTCGTTTACGCTCATTAACGATAAATTTACAGTTATCTTTTCAATACGAAAAGAATACTAACAATTAAAATCACCCTCTTTCAGGATAGAATATATGAGCCAGACGAAAACCTCTCTTATGGGTCAATGCATTTCCGAGTTTATCGGTACTGCATTGCTAGTCTTCTTTGGTCTTGGTTGTGTTGCAGCAGCACGTATCGCAGGCGCTCAACTCGGTCTTTGGGAGATAAGTATTATCTGGGGCTTAGGTGTTGCCTTAGCCGTTTACCTTACTGCGGGTACCTCTGGTGCTCACCTCAACCCGGCGGTCACAGTCGCATTCTGGTTGTTTGCGTGCTTTGAACGTAAAAAAGTTATCCCTTATATTGTTGCACAAATGTTAGGTGGTTTTTTTGCCGCCGCTGTTGTGTACTTTATGTATTACAATTTATTTATCGACTACGAACAGGTCAACGGAATTGTACGAGGATCACAAGAAAGCCTCTTTACTGCGGGCGTCTTCTCTACTTACCCTGCAGCCCAAATCTCTGTGATCCACGCATTTTTTATCGAAGTAATTATTGCCGTTATCCTCGTTGGCTTAATTTTAGCCTTAACAGATGATGGTAACGGTGTACCTCGTGGGCCTTTAGCACCATTACTTATCGGTATTCTGATTGCGGTTATCGGTGGTGCATTTGGCCCATTAACTGGATTCGCCTTAAACCCTGCCCGTGATTTTGGGCCAAAATTAGTCGCATTCTTTGCCGGATGGGGTGATATTGCTTTAACAGGTGGACGCGATATTCCTTATTTCTTAGTCCCACTCATTGCTCCAATGATTGGGGGTATTTTGGGCGCACTTGCTTATCGTAAACTTATTGGCCGTCACTTACCTTGTGATACCTGCAAAATTGAAAACGACAAATAACGATGCAAGCAATATCGTTGATTATGAAAACAGGTTACTAACATGACAACAGAAACAAACAAATCGAATAGTGAAAAAAAATATATCGTTGCTCTGGATCAGGGAACAACCAGTTCACGCGCTGTCGTAATCGATCATGACGCCAACATTGTTAGCATCTCACAACGCGAATTTACCCAAATTTATCCTAAACCCGGCTGGGTTGAGCACGATCCAATGGAAATCTGGGCAACTCAAAGCGCAACGCTAATTGAAGTATTGGCTAAAGAAGACATCCCTTCTGATCATGTTGCCGGTATCGGTATTACCAACCAACGTGAAACGACTATCGTCTGGGAAAAAGAGACCGGTAAACCTATCTATAATGCTATTGTGTGGCAATGTCGCCGTACTGCAGACTTTTGTACTCGCTTAAAAGATCAAGAAGGGGTTGAAGAGTACATTCGTCAAAATACTGGGCTTATGGTTGACCCCTATTTTTCAGGCACCAAATTAAAATGGATCCTCGATAATGTTGAAGGCGCTCGTGAACGAGCAGAAAAAGGAGAGTTACTCTTTGGTACCGTTGATACTTGGTTAGTCTGGAAAATGACACAAGGTCGTGTTCACGTAACAGATTATACCAACGCTTCACGTACTATGTTGTTTAATATTCACTCTTTAGATTGGGATCAAAAAATCCTCGATCTGCTAAATATTCCCCGCAATATGCTACCTAAAGTGGTGCCTTCTTCTGAAGTTTATGGTCAAACCAACATTGGTGGTAAAGGTGGTACACGTATTCCTATCGCCGGTATGGCTGGTGACCAACAAGCGGCACTCTATGGTCAGCTCTGTGTACAAAGCGGTATGGCAAAAAACACCTACGGAACAGGCTGCTTCTTGCTGATGAATACAGGTAAAGAAGCCGTACGCTCTAACCACGGTCTATTAACCACTATCTGCTGTGGCCCACGTGGTGAAGTAAACTATGCCTTAGAAGGTGCGGTCTTCGTCGGTGGTGCTTCCATTCAGTGGCTACGTGATGAGCTAAAATTAATTGATGAAGCAACTGACTCAGAATACTTTGCCACTAAAGTTAATGACACCAACGGTGTTTATGTCGTACCTGCATTTACTGGCTTAGGTGCACCTTATTGGGATCCGTATGCCCGTGGCGCTATCTTCGGTTTAACCCGTGGCGCTAACCGTAATCATATTATTCGAGCTACTTTAGAATCTATCGCTTATCAAACCCGCGATGTCCTTGATGCGATGCAAGCAGACTCCGGAGCACGCTTACAAGCACTACGTGTAGATGGTGGTGCCGTTGCCAATAACTTCTTAATGCAGTTCCAATCTGACATCTTAGGTACCCGTGTTGAACGTCCTGTGGTACGTGAAAGTACTGCGTTAGGGGCTGCGTTCCTTGCAGGCCTTGCGGTAGGTTTCTGGTCTGATCTGGAAGAGGTAAAAAATAAAGCTGAGATTGATAAAGAGTTCCGCCCAGGTATTGAAACCACAGAGCGTAATTATCGTTATAACGGCTGGAAAAAAGCGGTTGCCCGTGCACAAGAATGGGAAGATCGCGGTTAATCGCTAATCCCCCCGATGAGAGAGAAGTCGCCTAGGCGACATAAAACAAATGCCGATAGTAGGTATTACACTATCGGCATTTTTATTGGCGAAAACTTAAAGGTAGTCATTAAACCGTATTCTGCTGATGACTAAAACGGTGTGATAACGGGATCCAACACAACATAATAGCCACTGACATAATAAACATAATCATTCCTAAGCTAAATTGATTATGTTGTGGCAATAGTGCAGAGAACCACGTTGCTATCCCTGAGCCAACATTTTGCAATCCGCCCACCAACGCACCAGCCGCTCCGGCTAAATAAGGGAATGGCTCCATCGCCCCTGTCGTTGCCAGCGGAAATAGCATCCCAGCGCCAAAGAAAAACAGGGCAGCGGGCACCAGTAAAGTCCAAATATTAATAATATTCAGCCAGCCGGGAAGCCACATTAAAATACCAGCGGCGACACAGCAAAATACGGAGTGCCACATCAATTGCACAAAGGTTTTACCTTCACGCCCTGCGTACCACGCACCAAAGAAGGCCGCGGGAATAGGTAAAATAAATAGAATACTGATAGTAATACTATTTAAACCCAACACGCCTCCCATCAACACACCGCTGGAAGCTTCAAATACGGCAATACCTGATAATGCACAAATCAACATGATCAAAAAGGCACTAAAAGTACTGTTAGACAGCAATAAATAAAAAGATGACAACATACTGCGTCTTTCAGCCTGTACAGGTCGGGTTTCTGGCATCCAGTGATACATACTAAAGAGTACACTTCCTCCTAATAATAATAGGAAGATATAACAGGCATGCCAGCCAAAGAAGTGCGCCACCACCCCACCGATCATCGGCGCTAATAGTGGGCTGACTAACACCCCCATATTTAATAAGCTATTGGCATAGCGTAACGCAGTACCAGTATAGAGATCACGAGGCTGAGTACGGGTCATTACCCCTGCTACCCCAGTCCCCATTCCTTGTAAGGTACTGGCGATCACTAAGGTAGTTAAGTTCTGTGAAAAAATAGCCACGATGGTCGCTAAACAGAAAATACTCATCCCCACTAAAATAACCGGACGACGCCCTACTCGGTCAGAAATAGGGCCATAAATTAATTGTGAAAAACCATAAGAAAACAGATATGCGCCCATTACTTGCTGTACAGCACCTGTTGGCTCACCAAAATAGACAGCCATATCAGCAATCACAGGAACATAAATCGTCTGTGTCATTTGACCGACAGCAACCAGTGCAATAATCAGTAATAACAGATTTGCATGTTCTAACTTTCTCATTTCTTTTCTTTGCTCAGAAATTAAAAATTAACCGATTAACGGACAGGAAAGTGCTACAGAGCTTTGATAAAATAAACTCTGCAAAATGCACTTGCGCTAAATAATGAGACTAAGGTAACAAATCTAGCAAAATTTGCGAAGTAGTCAGCCATTTTTATCTCGCCAACGATGTCAGTGAAAAACACCATCGTTGTCAATATAAATGTACATTTTGTATTAACGATTAACGAAACTACAGATTAATATCGCCATCACATCATCTTGATAAATAAAAACGCCCTTCCTCTTTAGAATAAATTATCAACATAAGCGCTTTCCTAAAAAGGAGATAAGAGATTATGGCAAATTGGGTCACTGGAAAAGTCATTCAAGTTAGGCATTGGACAGATACATTAATCAGTTTGGTTGTACACGCCCCTATCGATAAGTTTACAGCAGGTCAATTTGCCAAACTGGCACTCGAAATTGACGGTGAACGTATACAGCGCGCCTACTCTTATGTTAACTCCCCGCAAGATCCCAACTTAGAGTTCTATCTAGTCACTGTACCTGAAGGTAAACTCAGCCCACGCTTAGCGGCGTTAACTGTTGGTGATGAACTCTTAGTGACAGAACAAGCCAGTGGCTTTTTTGTTTTAGAAGAGGTGCCTAGCGCGAATACCTTATGGATGTTATCAACAGGTACGGCGATCGGGCCATTTCTCTCTATTTTACAACTTGGTGATGATCTCGACCGTTTCGAAAATATTGTTTTAGTCCATGCAGTACGCTACGCCCGTGATTTAAGCTATCTACCATTAATGGAGCAGTTAGCTGAACGCTACCAAGGGAAACTGCGTATCCAAACTATTGTCAGCCGTGAAAACCATATAGGCTCACTAACCGGACGCATTCCAGCATTAATTGAAAGTGGTGCATTAGAAAAAACCGTAGGATTAACCATTTCCCCAGAAGAGAGCCATATTATGCTATGTGGTAATCCAGAAATGGTAAGAGACACGCAACAGTTACTGAAAACACAGCGTGATATGAGAAAACATTTACGCCGTAAACCGGGACATATCACCAGTGAACAGTATTGGTAATGATAACATCAGGGCTGAATAGCACTTTATTCAGCCCTGACTGTTTAGCAGTTACACACTTTAACGAAAAATTGAGTAGTCAACCTTTTCAGTCGTGGCACCAAAATAGTTTTCTCCTTGGGTGCCAATAAACACCCCACAATCTAACAACATGATCATCATAATAAATGAAGGGAGAAAACGACCTATCGCCCACTGCCAAAAGGGCTCTAAACTACTGGTATCAGTCAATCCTAGCATCACCGCCAGCAACAATAATAACAGCCATGCACCAGGTTTATTTCTATCGTGAAGTCGCTTAGTAAAAATGGCACATAACGGATATAAAATAGCCAGCGAAATTATCCCCACCAGCACAGCAGGCAATGCATAGTGCTGATTAACTGTATATAGCCCGCAAAACAGCACAAAACAGAGTGCAAAACCCGCCCAAAAGTCACGGCGTCCAATTCGCCCTTTGAATGAAAAGGCCCAATGTTGTAAGGTCATTAATAATTTCTCAATATAGACTTATTTTAGTGAATTAAGCTGTCCATTTAACATCAAATAATACAGAGTGATTTTATAATATTCTATCGCACAACAGACCAAGGAGGACAGATGATAAAAAAAAGCACGCTTACTCAGTTAGCGCTTATCATAATAAGCATTGCTTTATCTTTGCCAACCCTTGCTATGGCAGCGTCGCCCTCTATTGCTCATCAACCCCCAACTAAAGATGATATTCTTTACCTTAAACAGGATGCCCCTGTTTTTGAAACCACCATTCCGGAGATAAGAGCTAAATTCAATCAAAATAATGCGACGTTATTTCTCAATGAATATAAAATTATCACCAACAACGATATTACTATTCCGTTAGTCAGGGCCGCGACACGGATAACCCCTTATTTATACTCATCAGCCGTATTAGAGCGTGGCAGTGAAAAAATTAAGAGTCTACAGATCACCCTGATCCATACACTTGATACGCCACAAATCGAAAAAGAGCATCAAGATACTGCAATGCGCTATATCACTGCATTAGTGACACAGTTTGATCCCTCCATTAATGCAACGCAAATTCAAGAGGTGCTCAATTTATTTGCTGTTAAACAAGATGTGCCTGCTTATATTAGCCATAATGTCGGTGCTATTCGCTATATTATTGCCCACGAGGACAATCAACTAACGACCTTTGCCATTGAACCGATTAAGCTTTCACTTAATAGCAATATCGATTCAGCTATTCCGTGATAAAAAACAAAGCTATTCTATTCAATGTTCTCTATACTGTTGTGCATCAACAGAATTTGAGTTTATCGATAAATTAAATTTAAACCACTCGGTTGGAGGAAAAGTTATGCGCCATCCATTAGTCATGGGTAACTGGAAACTTAACGGCAGCATTCATATGGTTCATGAATTAATCGCTGCATTACGTAAAGAAATCAGCGGTGTTGCTGGATGTGATGTTGCTATTGCACCACCAACAGTTTATCTGTGCCAAGCTCGTCATGAAATCGGTGGAAGCCGTATTGCGTTAGGTGCCCAAGATACCGGTGTTAACTTATCTGGTGCTTTCACTGGCGAAACTTCCCCAGAAATGCTGAAAAACGTTGATGTTAAATACGTGATCATCGGTCACTCTGAACGTCGCACTTACCATAAAGAATCTGATGAATTTATCGCACAAAAATTTGGTGTGTTAAAAGAGTTAGGCTTAACACCTGTGTTATGTATCGGTGAAACAGAAGCAGAAAACGAAGCTGGTAAAACGCAAGAAGTGTGTGCACGTCAAATCGACGCTATTTTAAATGCACATGGTGCACAAGCATTCAAAGATGCAGTGATCGCTTATGAACCTATTTGGGCGATTGGTACAGGTAAATCAGCAACGCCTGCACAAGCACAGGCTGTACATAAATTTATTCGTGATCATATCGCTAAACAAGATGCGGCTATCGCTGAACAAGTCATTATCCAATACGGCGGTTCAGTCAACGATAAAAACGCAGCAGAGCTATTTAGCCAACCAGATATCGACGGTGCATTAGTCGGTGGCGCATCACTGAAAGCAGATGCCTTTGCCGTTATCGTGAAAGCTGCGGCAGAAGCGAAAGCGAAAAAATAACTTTGATAGTAACTCGTTATTTTTCTAAGAAATAACTATCGCGAAAATCACCTTACTGCGTCTTAACAGAAGGTGATTTTTTTATGCATTACTCGCTAATCACGTCGGCTGATTTCATCAAATACTCCCCCGGTGGCAAAATGGGTTTGTTGCGCTGATTGCCAATCGCCAAAAAGCTCATCAACAGTAAACAATTGCAGGGTTGGAAAACGTTTTTGATATTTCTCAGCAATGCTTTTATCTCTTGGACGATAATAGTTTTTAGCAGCAATTTCTTGCCCTTGAGGTGAATAAAGATACTCTAAATAAGCGCTTGCCACTTCCCGCGTACCTCGCTTATCAACCACTTTATCCACTACAGAGACGGTTGGCTCTGCCAAAATCGACACTGAAGGTGTAACTATTTCAAACTTATCTGTGCCTAACTCATTGATCGCCAATAGCGCTTCATTTTCCCATGCAATTAACACATCACCAATACCACGCTCCACAAAAGTATTTGTCGCGCCTCTCGCGCCTGAGTCTAATACTTCAACCTGTTGATACAGTGACTTTACAAAGGCTTTCGCTTTTTCACTGTCTTGCTGATTGGCCTTTAATCCATATCCCCATGCAGCCAGATAATTCCATCTTGCCCCACCGGAGGTTTTAGGGTTAGGCGTGATAATCGATACACCGGGTTTAATTAAAGAGTCCCAGTCAGTTATCTGTTTGGGATTACCTTTTCTCACTAAAAAAACAATGGTTGAGGTATAAGGTGCTGAGTTATCCGGTAAGCGGGTGATCCACTGCTTATCTATACGCCCTCTTTGTGCAATGGCATCAATATCATAAGCTAATGCGAGGGTGACAATATCCGCTTCAATACCATTAATTACGGCGGTTGCCTGTTTACCGGAGCCGCCATGAGATTGACGAATAGTCACATGATCGCCGGTTTTTTGTTGCCAATATTGACTAAATGCTTGGTTATATTGTTGATAAAGCTCTCGAGTCGGATCGTAAGAGACATTTAACAACTGAATATCCTTCGCCCAAATGCTTTGTGTAAACAGTGCCGTCAGCACTAGCGTTGTCAATAATCCCCATCGTTTTAACATCGTTATCTACCCCTATCCTATTTCTAGTTGGTTTATTTATTCTGTTTAACTAGGCTGACAGAAAGATTTATAACGATGAAATAATAAAAAACAGACTGTTATACGTAACAGCTATATAGTTGAGAAAACGGGGACTCACACAGTCATTACCCATCAGATAAGAGGAAGAAAGCAGGTAGAATGAAATGTTTTCACTCGGGAAGCTGTTCTGATACAAGCTGATATTGCATCAGAACAGTCCACGAATAAGGATATAACTCAGAAAGGCTCTGGTAATAGAGTAAAACTATGGCTTAATACAATTTTTTCGCAATTTCATACCAATCGGCTTTAAAGACACGTTTCATATTCATAACCGCATCAATAATATCATGGTGAACCAGTTTCTCATTTTGGATCCCTACACAACGACCACCATAACCTTCTAGTAGCAGTTGTACCGAGTAAGCACCCATACGAGAGGCTAAAATACGATCGTAAGCAACCGGAGAGCCACCACGTTGAATATGGCCTAATACAGTGGCACGGGTTTCATGTTTGGTTTCTGCTTCAATAAAACGTGCCAGCTCATGGACATCACACACATGTTCAGTAATTGCCACGATAGCATGACGTTTACCACGCTCAATACCCGCTTTAATTTCTGCTAATAATTCATCACGATCAAAAGGTAATTCGGATTCAGGCAATACTACGAACTCACAACCACCCGCAATAGCAGCGGATAAGGTTAAATCACCACAATAACGTCCCATTACTTCAACGATAGAGATACGTTTATGCGATGTAGAGGTATCACGTAAGCGGTCAATCGCTTCTACCGCAGTTTCTAACGCCGTGAAATAACCAATAGTGTAATCAGTACCCGCAACGTCATTATCAATGGTGCCCGGTAAACCAATACATGGGAAACCCGCTTCAGTTAATTTTTTCGCCCCCAGATAAGAGCCATCTCCCCCGATAACCACCAGTGCATCTAACTCATTTTGCTTCATATTTTCAATAGCAACGGCACGAACATTATCTTCGCGAAATTCTGGGAAACGCGCTGAGCCTAAAAAGGTACCACCACGGTTGATCATATCTGACACACTAAAGCGATCGAGTTTTTTCATACGGTTTTCATATAAGCCCATATAGCCATCAAAAATACCGTACACTTCTAAACCTTCGCTGAGTGCTGCACGGACAACACCACGGATCGCAGCATTCATACCCGGTGCATCACCACCACTTGTTAAAACCCCAATTCTTTTGATCCCATTAACCATGATTACCTCTGATTCTTATTCGATATCATTATTGCAATATATTGTTGGAATAACTGTTATCTTAATACCGGCTTCACGAACGCAATCCACCGATATCTCAAATGCTGAATTGATTCAACAATCCCATTGTACGCATATTTTTTATCACTTCATCATCAACGTACATTTTTTTTTATAAACTTGATACGCATTAAATTAATTGAGTAGCCTGTATAAATACTATACTAGTCTATCGTCTCTATATTACACCGATAAGTTAACACTTTTTATACAGATACTTTACAGCCTTTTGCTATCTATCTCAAAAAACAGTGTGTTAGCCATGTATTGCTATCAACTTATAAAGTGTAATGAGCTTATTGACTGTTTGCTTAACACTTTGCGCGCTGTTATCGATACTTTTGTGTTATTCGGCATAAATAGAAGAAGCGCCCACTCTGCACAATTGTGACTGACGACAAAAATTTTGCGTTAATTTACCGTTTATACAATAAGGCTGATACAGTATAACAAACAGTACAGTAGGAGGTTTTATGTTTGATTTAACGGGTAAAATTGCTTTAGTTTCCGGCGGAGCAAAAGGTATTGGTAAAGGCATTGTTAGCGCATTAAAAAACAGCGGTGCACAGGTTATTATTGCTGATATTGATGATGTAGCAGGTAATGCAACCAAACAAGCACTTGGTGTTGATTTTATGCACCTTGATGTCACCTCTCAAGCAGCCTGTGAACAAGTAGTCAATGATGTTGTTAAACAGTATGGCAAACTCGATATTCTTTGCTCTAATACCGGTATTTTCCCCCAAGCGACAATTAAAGAGATGAGCGAAGCTGATTGGGATAAAATGCATACCGTCAATTTAAAGGGGATGTTTTTCTTAGTAAAAGCAGCTCTTGCGGTAATGGAAAAGCAACAATATGGCCGTGTGATCATCACCTCTTCTATTACAGGCGCCATTACTGGCTATCCGGGCTGGAGCCATTATGGAGCAAGCAAAGCAGGTCAGCTAGGTTTTATGCGTAGTGCTGCACTCGAATATGCACGCCACGGTATTACTATTAATGCCGTTATGCCCGGCAATATTTTAACCGAAGGCTTACAAGCCCAAGGGGAAACATATCTTAATCAAATGAAGGCCTCTATCCCCACCCATACCTTAGGGGAGCCTGAAGATATCGGCTATGCCGCCGCATTCTTTGCCTCTAATGAAGCAAAATATATTACCGGTCAAACCATTATTGTCGATGGCGGCCAGATTTTACCTGAATCTCCAGAGGCGTTGTTGTAATATATTTAAGGGTAGAATAATAACCTACCCTTATTTTTAATTATAATTATATAAATTTTTGAGTTATAACGGCTTAATTGAATTATTGCGTTTTTTAATAAAAAACAGGCTTAGTATCATGAAAATACTTCATTTAATTAATTTACAAGGGTTTGGTGGTGCTGAACGTTTGTTTATTGAATATTTAAAAAATAGCTCATTTCAAAATGAGGTTTTGTGCACCAGTAACTCTTTAAATAAAAACCTGATCCCTGAGCTTAAGCATTTCGATATAAAATACGCTAATAAAATCGCTTCTACTAAAATAAAGTACCCTGCTTTTTTAAGAAAACATGTCTTAACAAAAAAAATAGAAGCAAGTAAAGCCGATGTCACTCTAGTATGGGATTTCGTCCCTAGATTATCTAGAAAACCCAAGAATACTAGCTTAGTCTACTATGATCATGGCTGTTCTTGGCAATATCCTATGAGTAAAAAAACACAAATCTTTTTTGAGATGCTTGATTCTGCCATTGCGGTATCTAAAGCATCTAAAAGAGTAATGGAATTAAGATTTAAACCAAAATTTGATATTAACGTTGTTATCAATAGATTACCTCATATAGCGTATAAAGAATCGCGTACTTTTATTAAACAAAATATAATTACATTAGGTGTGGCCTCTCGACTTGTTGGGTTAAAAGGTATCGGGATTGCAATTATTGCTTTGAAAGAACTAAGAAATAGAAATATTCCAGCAAAACTCATTATTGCAGGAGAAGGAGAACAACGGAGTGATTTAGAAAATCTAGTATCTCAATTAAACCTTGAAAATTCAATTGAGTTTATAGGGTATCAATCAGACATATCTGTTTTTTACTCAAAAATAGACATTTATTTAAGTACGCCAATATTAGAGGCATTTGGCCTATCATGTATAGAAGCCCTATCAAACGGCATTCCAGTTATATTTCCTAAACTAAATGGACAACCCGAAGCAATAAAAGATAAATATTGCGGTATAGGTGTTATACCTACATTATCTATTGATGAATATCATAAATTAACAAATTTAGATATCAACTTCCCCTATAAAGTTTATGATCCTATCTCAGATACATTAATCTTACCAAAATTAATATCTCCACAAAACTGTGCTACGGCTATAATAGAAATAATGAATAATTATACTATCTTTAGCCAAAATGCGATTGAATGGTCAAGAGAAACGACTGATTACAATCTATTTATTAAAGAATTTGAAAGTACGATAAGAGATAGTAAAATATAGCTAAAATATAAATATTAGAATAAAGGATAATAATATCCTTTATTCATATCAACCCAACTTTAATGCAGATAACAAACGATTTGCAAAGTTTTCATCATTAAATTTAATGATAGAATTTTTTATTTCATTATGTGTAGGTAATAAACGCCCATCAATAATACTTTGTAAGTGATTAGCTAAACTATCTACATCCTTTACTGGATACAGCAATCCATTCGATTCAGGTGTTATAATATCTTCAGGACCGGTTGGACAATTAGAACTAATACAAAAAACACCATAAGAAGAAGCTTCACATAGCACCATTGGAAAACCTTCATATGTAGAACTCAGTACTAATGCTGAAGTATATTTAACATTTTTTTTAATATACGACCAAGCATCTTTTTGCCAACCATGCCAGTTGATCTTAGTGGCTATCTTTAATTCTAGTGCTAAGCTTTTTAAAAAATCGGTATCCTTACCATTACCAACAATATCAAGCGTCCAATCACCATTTAATTTAGAAAGTGCGTAAAATAATTCATTAATATTTTTTTGTTCATAAGCAATTATTCTTCCAACATACAAAAACCTAGTATAATTATCTCTTGGTATGGTAATGTTACTTTCTCGTACTGGATTATAAATAGTAAATATTTTTTCTTTATCTATCCCCAAATTATACATCTGTTGTGTAATCCCTGAGCTAATCGATAAATGATAATCAGCTTTATGTAAATAAAGAGACTTATATAAATTATGCAATGAAAAATGTATCCATGAGTAAATGTAAACATTACTTCTGGAAAATTTTCTTGCTAAATTAGCAATATAGCAACACACCGTATCATAAGAGATAATAATATCTGGCTTTTCTTGTTTAAGAATTCTTGCTAACTGAAATGCATAGCTCATTCTTCTTAACTTAGTATTTTTTATCGTAGAGGATAGTCTTCTATATTTACAATTAACTAACCAATCATCATTAACTTTATTATCCCCTTCATTAAAAAAGATAAACTCCGAGTGGATAGCATGCGATGCCAATATATTTATAGATTTTTTAAAAACAGTTTCCATACCGCCAAACCCACCTAAATTATAACCAATAATTAATACTTTTTTCATTATAGAAATAAACCATACTTAAAAATATTTGTTGATTATATTAGAACTCTATAGAGATTACTATTTCAACACGTTATATATATTGCATAAATAGAAGGGCAAAAAAAAGCCCCTCTCCAGAGGGGTTAATTATTCAGTTATCGTTAAACATACCGACATCAAAGTCCTGCTAGCTCAATCAACGTATCCGGTCTTTTTTCAACCATTTTAAGTAGTAAAACCGCTTGTTTATTCGGTTTTACTATCCCTTGCTCCCAGTTTTGTAATGTTGTAACCCCCGTATGTAAATACTGAGCAAAAACAGCTTGAGATAAATTCAATTTTTCACGTACTGCTTTTACTTCTGCTGGCGTCATAGAAAGAGGTTTAACATTAATACGGTGAGTCTTTAGTGTTTTTTTCCCTTCATTAAATTCACTCCACGCATTCATTCCTTCTTGAAGCTCAGAAAAAATATCACGTTTAGTCATGATCCCCCCTTTTTTTAATCATTTCTAACATTGTTCTCAGCTGTTCACGTTGAGTTATTGTTAAATCATCAGCAATGTTTTTACCGTAAATAGTAAATAATAGAAATTGAGATTTTTCCGAATGCCAATAATAGATTATTCGAGTACCACCGCGTTTACCTTTGTTCCTTTTTGGATCAGAAAACCTCACTTTCCGTAAACCGCCAGTATGCTGAATAACATCACCACATAATGGATCTTTTAACAGCATAAACTGAAAATGTCGAAACTCATCATCGGAAAAATAGCTTACTCTATGTCGTTCAAAAGCTGGTAATTCAACAAATATCGCTTTCATACTTGTACCTAAAATGATTATAAATATAATTTTATCCCCATTTTGGGTATAGTCAATTAATAAAATTGTTGAAATGCTTACTGTGATCAAATGATGAAGTAACAAAATTTAGAATTTGTACCTAAGAACAAAGAACAAAACTGACAAAAAAACATTATTACATTTTTATCCTTTCTTTTTTCATAGAGGTTAGACAGAAATAAAAAGTAGGTGGTATTACTTTACCGAGGTATAGTCGCAAGAAACAGGAAAGAAGCCACTAATTTAACCCACTAAAAAGTAAAGAAGAAATTTAGCATTTATAAGCCTTTAAAAATGTCCACAAAGTGTCCACCGACAGCCAAAAACGTCCACTTTCCGTCCACCTTTAAAGACTTTAGTAGACTTTTATTACCCTTAAAGATGAAATCTAACCCTTTGTTTTAAAAAGAATCACAAACAAAAGGGCAAAAAAAAGCCCCTCTCCAGAGGGGCTGCAAAAGACAGGGATGGTGTCTATGGCAAGGAAAAAACTTCGTTGTTGCTACTTACTCTCTAACTAGGTACTGCTTTACTACACTCTTACTACATTACTAAAGGACTTTACTTAATCACTAATTCGCTTTCTCTTGAGTTTGTTGGTTTTGCTGACTAACAGAAGAGACATGCTGTTGATAATTCTTTTCTAACTGCGCTTTTTGCTCTGGGGTTAATAGCTGATACATTTGATTATGAACTTTCGCCATTTCAACTCGGCGCTCTATTACTTGTTTGTCCATATCTTGTATTTGTGCTCTTACCGCCGCTTCATCAAACTTATCCGCGGTAATTAGCTTATGCATATTTTCGTGGCGCTGACGAAAATCACTGTTATTAAAACGGTCTTGATGATGCTGGCGCATTAAATCTCGCATTTGAGTGCGTTGTTGCTCTGTTAATGTAATACCATTAAACATACGCGACTCACCAAAATTATTGTTGCCCATCATATGGCCTCGTTGTCCACGATGACCTCGGTTATCTCGTCCATCATGCATACCGTAACCGTATCCACAATGGTAATTATCATTATACTGTTGTTGCCCAGCAGGCTGATTATTTGTATTTGATGTTTCAGCCATTACTACCGTCGGAGCTACTAAAAACATTGATGCTAGTGCAACCATTGCTACTTTACGCATTGTCCCACTCCTCATTCGGTTATAATACCGACTTATTAATGCTGACCTAAATATGTGTAATTGTTCTCGATGTGGATTACTATACCTTTACGGCTGCAAACTAGCGTCAGAGCGTGTAAAAGAACGTAAAGTCATAGATTCGCGCTATTTATTATCGTATTTTTCTCTTGGAGGAATTGACGAATGCATAAAATCTTATTAGTGGATGACGATCGCGAATTAACCTCGCTATTGAAAGAACTACTTGAAATGGAAGGCTTTAATGTTGTGCTCGCCACTGACGGCGAACAGGCCTTAAAACTTCTGGACGCGTCTATTGACTTGTTATTACTGGATATCATGATGCCACGTAAGAACGGGATCGAGACACTTAAAGAGTTACGCCAAAATTTCCAAACACCGGTCATTATGTTAACGGCAAGAGGCAGCGATCTTGATCGTGTACTTGGCCTAGAGCTGGGAGCAGATGACTATTTACCTAAGCCATTTAACGATAGAGAGCTAGTTGCACGCATTAGAGCTATTTTACGTCGTTCCAACTGGAGTGAACAAAAACAGACCGATGGCAACACCTCACCCATATTGCAAGTTGATAAATTACAACTTAATCCGGGTAGACAAGAGGCCAGCTTTGATAATGAGCCATTAGAGCTAACAGGTACTGAGTTTACGTTACTTTATCTACTTGCTCAGCATTTAGGACAAGTGGTATCGCGCGAGCATCTCAGCCAAGAAGTGTTAGGTAAACGCTTAACACCTTTTGATAGAGCGATTGATATGCATATTTCCAACTTACGCCGTAAGTTACCGGAAAGAACAGATGGGCAGCCTTGGTTTAAAACATTACGTGGCCGTGGTTATCTTATGGTTTCAATAACTTAATAAAAAATCTTTATGATAAACAGTTTGTCAGCGCGTATATTCGCCATATTTTGGCTGACACTAGCATTAGTTCTGGTGCTAGTTATGATGGTACCCAAGCTGGACTCGCGCCAGCTTACCACTTTACTTGAAAGTGAATACCGTCAAGGTGTTATGCTAGAGCAACATATAGAAGCCGAACTAGCGCAAGATCCGGCTAACGATCTGCTATGGTGGCGGCGATTAATTCGCGCCATTGATAAATGGGCGCCGCCAGGTCAACGTCTTATTATTGTTACCAGTGAAGGACGCATTATTGGTGCTCAACGTAATGAGATACAAGTTGTCAGAAACTTTATGGGACAATCTGATAACGCAGACCACCCGAAAAAGAAAAAATATGGCCGCTCTGAGATGTTAGGCCCTTTTTCCATTCGAGATGGTGAAGATCACTATCAACTTTACTTAGTGCGCCCATCAAGTAGTCCACAATCTGACTTTATCAATTTATTATTTGATAAACCGCTTTTATTACTGATATTCACCATGCTTATCAGTACACCGCTACTGGTTTGGCTCTCTTGGAGCTTGGCAAAACCGGCACGAAAGCTTAAAAATGCGGCGGATGATGTAGCAAAAGGTAATCTGCGCCCTCACCCTGAGCTGGAAACCGGCCCACAAGAATTTTTAGCGGCAGGCACCAGTTTTAATCAGATGATCAGTGCATTAGAGCGTATGGTTGAAGCGCAACAGCGATTGATTTCTGATATCTCCCATGAATTGCGCACACCGTTAACTCGTTTACAGCTCGCCAGTGCATTGCTACGCCGTCGTAGCGGGGAAAGTAAAGAGCTAGAGCGTATTGAAACGGAAACACAGCGGCTAGATAGCATGATCAATGACTTATTAGTGCTTTCTCGCAACCAGTATAAAAATGAGTTATTACGTGAAACCGTAAAAGCGAATGAGCTTTGGAATGATATTTTAGATAATGCGAAATTTGAGGCTGAACAGAGCAATAAAACCCTAACAGTAACTGCCCCACCAGGCCCATGGACGATTTATTGCAATCCTTATTCATTAGCGAGTGCCTTTGAAAATATCGTTCGCAATGCCTTGCGTTATTCACATTCTCGTATTGAAGTGGCCTTTACCGAGCAAAATCAGGGTATCACTATTATTGTTGATGATGATGGCCCAGGGGTTAGCCCAGAAGATCGCGAGCATATTTTCCGACCTTTTTATCGTACGGACGAAGCACGTGATAGAGAATCCGGCGGTACAGGGCTGGGACTAGCAATTGTTGAAACCGCAATTAGTCAACATCGAGGCCATGTAAAAGCTGACGATAGCCCATTAGGGGGATTAAGAGTGGAGATTTGGTTGCCTAGGGGGAGTGTGGTAAATAAATCACAACACGCTTAATTCAGTAATAAAATTACTATATTAAATTATTCTGCCATCTATTGAAGAATAGGTGGCATATTCTTTTTATTCACATCTTTGTAGATATTTCAGAATGATCTTGCTAAATCAGTCGATATTCCGATACTTATATATACCTAATCAATGTTAGAATAGCCATCAATTGCTTGACCCGCTGGTTTGAAGAGTCTAATCTCAAAGCGGTTTTGCATACTGTTAAAGTATGCTTATATAACAAAACTCTTATATTACAGATAGATAAGAGATTTTCGAGAAAATTTTGGCGCTCTGGGGGCCGTAAACCCAGTGCGGTAGCTATGATTATAAATATTTTATGTTTTTATTGAAAAATACGTCTTATACATTAGTAGGTAATGTAATATTTGCATTATCTCAATGGTTAATTCTTATAATATTAAATAAATTTGGTAATAGCACAGATGTAGGTATATTTACTTATTCTTTAGCAATTACTACCCCCATTTTTTTATTAAGTCAATGTGGACTTCGTTCATATTTAGTAGTTGATATAAAAAAAGCTTTTCATTTTAAAATTTATTTAAACTTAAGAATATTACTTTCTATTATAGCTCTAAGTATTATATTTTTTATATGTTTTTTCATTGAAAATGATAAAACCAGATATTCTGTTTTATTAGTCAGTCTGTTTAAATTATTTGATTCTATTTTTGATATATATTATGGTTCTTATCAAAGAAATTTTTTAATGAAAAGAATCGCAATCTCAAGAATAATACGAGCCATATTAAATATAATATTCTTTTTAATAATATATTTATATAGTAAAAATCTGATATACTCATTATTTGGTTATTCTATCAGCGCAATATTATGTTATTATTTTTATGATTTTAGATATAAAGAAGATACGTTATCATATATAAATGAATTTAAATCTTATAATTTACTATTACTATCAGCTCTTCCTTTAGGACTAACAGCTGTATTTATATCATTAAATTCGAGCATCCCAAGAATAATACTAGAAAATAAAACAACTCTAACTGAAATAGGCGCATTTAGTAGTTTTTTCTACCTTTTACAGATTGCCCAAATTATCATTCAATCATTATGCCAAACTTACTCTCCGCATATATCGAGATTACACATTGAAAAAGATAAAAAAAATCTACAAAAAAGCATAATAAATTTATTAACATTAACTTTATTTATATCTATTTCTTATATTGCATCTTCTCTTATATTAAAAGATCTCATTTTTTCATTACTATTTAATAAAGATTTTTATGCATTTCACAAGACTTATGATTATATAACCTATTATTCACCACTATTATTTTTTATGATAGCTCTTGGAAATATTTCAACAGCCTTAAAGAAAATAAAGCTACAACCTTATATTTTCTTTTTTTCAACATTGTTGATTCTACCTTTATCCATCATATGCATCAGTAAGTATAATCTAAATGGTGCAATATTAGCGATTAGTATTTCTTCTTTAATAACGATATGTTTAATAATTAGTTATATCAATTCAAAGATAAAATAATTATGAATCAGAAAAAAAAAGTATTACATATAATATCATCACTAAATATTGGTGGTACTCAAGTTCTCCTAAGAGATTTATTAAAAACCACAAGTTTTTCTAATTATCAACATTACTTTCTTGTAGAAGAATCAAGTGGTTTTCTTGATAATGAAATAATTAAATTAGGTGGAGAAATCATTAGAGTAAAAAAAATAAAAAAAACAACATTTATATATTATATATATAATCTTATACGTATAATAAAAATAAAAAAAATAGATATCGTTCATTCTCATGTATCTTATTTCTCTGGCATTAACATTTTTATTTCTTTCTTATATAACGTTAAAATTAGAATATCGCATGCACACAGTATGAGTAAAAAAAATAATAAATACACATCACTAATGCGTCTTTTAATTAATAAATTTTCCACACAAAAAATAGCATGTTCGCACGAAACTGGGATATCAATCTTTGGTAGCAAAACTGATTTTACTATCATAAAGAATGGAATATTTTTAAATAAGAGAAACATAAAACAAGAAAACAACATATCCCCATTAATTATAGGCCATATTGCTAGATTAGTTCCCGAAAAGAACCAAAAATTTTTAATTGATTTAATTAGTAAGAAAAATAATAGTGAATTACATATTATTGGCGATGGTCCATTAAAAAATGAACTAATCGAATATTCACAAAAAATAGGTGTATCAGATAGGGTATATTTTCATGGCGTATCAAGATATCCATTTAAAGATATAGGTAAATATAAATGTAATGTTATGATATATCCATCAATTAGAGAAGGTTTTGGAATAAGTATCATTGAATCACAATATTATGGATTTCCAACTGTTATATCAAATAATGTTCCTAAAGAAGCAATTGTAATACCAAGCTTAGTAAAAACTATATCATTAGAAAATAGCGATATTGATATAGATACTTTCTTAACAAAAAATAAAAAAATATCTCAAACTATTATAGATGAATATTTTATTAATAAAGAATGTGATATAAAATATACTGCCAATAAAATAGGTTCGATCTATGAAAGTAAATAACATAATTTTAAAATTATATAAAATATCATTTACATTTATTCAAATGATAATAGAAAATATAAAAATAAATCCTTTTCGATCTCATATTCATGGATATATATCTAATATAAACGGTTTATGTATTATTAAATCAGGATTAAGAAATAAACGAAACTTAAATATCAGTATTAATAAAGGCAGTTTAATTATAAAAGAAAATGTGTTCTTTAATAATAATTGTTCGATTAACGTCAGAAAATCAATAAAAATAGGGAAAAACACTATATTTGGAGAAGGAGTTAAGTTATATGATCATGACCATGATTATTCAAAAGGAATTAATCATCTTCGCTCTTCATTCATTACAGCTCCAATAGTTATCGGAGACAATGTTTGGATAGGCTCTAATACTATTATATTAAAAGGTGTTACCATAGGTAATAATTGTATTATAGCAGCAGGATCTATTATTACAAAAAACGTATCTGATAATACAATAATCATACAGAAAAGAACTTCTGAATATCATCTCACTAGTGAAAATTAAGATCAAGATAATGAGAAACTTAATAATTTCTATACTAATCAATACGTTGCTATTTGGTTTTTTCATAATCTTAAACTTAAACAGCTTGGATTACTATATAATTCCTTTATATGTAACAAGTATTATAATAGTATATTATATAATTCCCGGATTTATATATAAAGATTTTTTCTCGCCTACTTTTATTATTTCTTTAACTATCTATCATTTATTTATCATAGCTCCTTTATTACATATTAATTTTAATTTTTATTATATGTTTTTCTTTAAGAAATATGATGTATGGAAATCCTATTATAATAACTGGGCTTCTCTAAATTTAATCGGAGTAATTTTATTTTACTTCTCTTTGCATTTATTTAATAAGATAAAACCTCTTATAAAAAGTAAGAAAAAAAACATTTATGATATCAGAACAGCCCCTTTTTATTTTATTACAATCTTATTTTTGTTATTCTCTTTGGTAATACAATTATATGTCTACTATAAATTCGGGGGTGTTTTGGGCTATATCAAAGCTAAAGAGACTATTGGTCCCGATGCTTTTAAGGGATTGGGAAAATTTGCCATTATAGCCGAATCATTTCCGATTATATTTATGTTCTTAGCTGTTTTTTATTATCGGAATAAAAAATTACCATGGGTAAACATATTTATATTAATGTTTATTTTTATACTACTGAAAATATTATTTGGCGGTTTATCTGGCAGTAGAAGCAATACTATATGGGGATTATTTTGGTGTCTAGCTTTAATTCATTTTTTTATCAGAAAATTAAATATAAAATTTATAACTCTATGTACTGTATTTATAATATCATTCATGCTTGTGTATGGTGTTTATAAAAAATACAAAACTGATTTTTTCTATGCAATAGAAAACCATGGAATTAGTTCTAATAATTATTACAATACAGCAACAGATTCTATTTTATTGAAATCTATTTTAACCGATTTCTCACGTGCAGATATTCAATCATTTGCTATATATTCACAATCAGAAGGATATTATAATAAACTTAGATATGGAGAAACCTATATATCTTCATTATTATTATTTATACCAAATTCTTTATTAGATTTAGAAAGGAAAGGAAGCCCTGGTGCTGAATTATTACACCAGCAATATGATAAATCAACAAGCAGAGTATTAGGATTACAAGGTGAATTCATAATTAACTTCCCATATTATTTTTATCCTTTAGTCTTTATTCCTATAGCTTTCTTTATATCTCGCCTTCAAATGATTTATAAAAATAGAACAGAAAAACAATTAGATTTATTAATTCTTCCATTTTTTATTAATATCGGTATTATTTTATTTTTATCTGATAGTGATAATATAGCTTACTTCATTTTGAAGAATGGCTTCATTCCTATGTGTATTTATATATTGTTGAATTTAATTACTTATAAAAAAAAACTTTATGACTAAAAAAATTTGTTTTCTAGATAGCTATCATACAGGTCTTAATGGCGCGCCCAAAAGCATGTTATCTCTGGCTAAAGGACTTTACGAGAAATCATTTAATGTTACTATACTTACAACTAAAAATGACCTTTTATTACAAAAAGCTAGTAATTTAAATCTTAATACTGACTTCATTAACACTCCCCAAGTTTTGCTTAAATCAAGAAAAAATAAGAGTATTTTTTTTAAAATTTCTTATATAATCTCTCTTTTTTATTTTTGGTTTTTACTATTAATAAGTAAAAACCAATACTTTAAAAGATATGATGTAATATGTATTAATGACATTAGATCATTCTTATTATTCTTACCACTTTTAGTTATCTACAAAAAAAAATTAATATGGTATATTAGAATAAATGAAAGAATTAAACTTATTACAAAAACAGCATTAATATTATCAAAAAAAATAATATTAATATCTAAAGATAGTTTTTCAATTTTTAATGAAAATGAAATTAAAAAATATAGTAATAAGTTCTCTATAATTAATACAGGGTTTAATTTCCCATCATTAAAGGAGAAAAATATTTCTCTACATAACCTTCGTGATGACTTGCAGATAGAAAAAAATGATATTGTATTTATAAGTATTGGTTCTATATGTGAAAGAAAAAATCAGTTATCTATTATAAATACTTTTAAAAAACTTCACATTGATAACAAAAAGTTAATACTAATAGGTTCACCAACTTCAGATACTGATAAACTATATGAAGCTTTATTAGATAAAGAAATATTAAAATACGGCCTTAATAGAAATATTATAAAAATTCCCTATAGTGATAATATATTTGATTACTTGAAATTAAGCCATATTTTCCTTTTTGCTAGTAAAAAGGAAGGATTACCTAGAGTTTTAATAGAAGCATTAAGTACTGGATGTTATTTATGCAGTTCAAATGTAGATGGTGTTAATGATATAATTGATAATGATAAAATAGGATTAAAAACAGATATTTCATCTTATGATATTTATTTTGAAGATAGCTTTTTAAATTTAATAAATAATGCATTATGCCATTATTCTAAAGATAAGGAGTTTAGAATAAAATATGTAAGAGAAAAATTTAATTATACTAATTTCATTAACAACTTTATAAAAACTATATTAAGCTAAATAATTTTAATCTTATTGTTAATATAATCATATGAAACATTTAAAAAACACATTCAGAGATATTCTAAGATTTTTTTTAGGTAAAAAAATTTACACTTATATTAGATTTATACTTGTACATAAATATATTCCAAATTTTAAACAGCCATCATCTTTTTCTGAAAAAATAATATTTAGAAAATTATATGATAATCCAAAAAAATATTCCTCTTTTGTAGATAAATATACGGTTAGAAAATATATAGAAAGTAAGATTGGGCCTGATTATTTAATTCCATTACTAAAAGCAAAAAATTTTATAACTCCTTCAGACTTTGATTCATTACCCAATGAATTCGTAATTAAAACAAGTAATGGGGGGGGAGGAGAAAATGTACTAATAGTTAATAATAAAAACAACCTAAACTTAGATGAAATATGTGACAGATTTAACAATTATCTTAAAGTAAAAATTGGAAATAAAATAGACGAATACTTTTATGATATAGAACAACCTATGATATTGTTTGAAAAATTATTACGAGATGATTTTTATGGTTATCCTCCCGATTTTAAAATTCATATATTTAATGGTATAAAGAATAAAAAAATAATTCAAATTGATGAAAGTAGATTTAACCATCATAAAAGAAGTTTATATAACGAAAAAAAAGAAAAACTTCCTTTTAATATACAACCAAAATACGAAGCAGTATCTGATAATTTTTCATGGCCAGTAAATTGGAATGAAATGTTAGATATATCTATGAAATTAGCTGATGATTTTAAATATGTTCGAGTAGATCTTTATAATGTTAATGGTAAAATATTCTTCGGTGAATTAACATTCTGCCATGGTAGTGGTTGGGAACCTATACATCCTAAGAAATATGATTTTTTATTAGGAAAATATTGGCATGAATATGAATAACAAAAAAATAGCAATAACATCAAACACCAGTTGGTATTTATATAACTTTAGAAAAAACACTATAATATCTTTAATAGAAGCTGGATTTAAAGTTTATACTGTTTCACCTATTGATAGTTATTCAAACAAACTAAAAGAATTAGGTGCAGAACATATAAATATCAAAATTGATTCAGCCAGTAAAAATCCTTTGATTGACCTCTATACATTGATTTCATTTTATAAAATATTTAAACAAATTAGATGTAATGCTGTACTCAATTTCACTCCTAAAAATAATATTTATGGAACATTAGCAGCAAAATTAAACAAAATAAAAGTCATCAATAATATTGCAGGTTTAGGTACATTATTTGTAAATGATACTATCAGTTGTAAACTAGCAAGAAATTTATACCGCTATAGCCAAAAATATGCTGATAAAATATTTTTTCAAAATAACGATGACCTTTCATTATTTTTAGAAAAAAAATATGTCGATAACGTACAAGTTGATAGATTGCCTGGTTCAGGTGTTGATTTATCTCGCTTTACATTGTCATTATCAGAATATAAACATAAATTTAGATTTCTATTAGTGGCAAGAATGCTTTATGAAAAAGGGATTACTTTTTATGTTGAAGCTGCACGTATCTTAAAAGAAAGATATGGCGATAAAGTTGAATTTTGTCTTTTAGGATTTGTTGGTGTAAATAATCCTTCAGCAATCACACATAAACAAATGAATAACTGGGTAGCTGAGGGAATTATTAATTATTTAGGTACATCTGATACCGTAGAAAATGAATTAGCCCAAGCAGATTGTATAGTGCTACCTTCTTTTTACCGAGAAGGAGTACCAAAAACATTACTAGAAGCTGGAGCAATGGGAAAACCCATAATCACCACTGATAATGTTGGTTGTCGAGAAACAGTTACTCATGGTTTTAATGGATATATATGTCAACCTAAGTCTGTATCAAGCTTAGTTGATGCCATGGATAGATTTATTAACTTACCCTATGAAAAAAAACTAAAAATGGGTCAAAATAGTAGGCAGAAAATCGAAACTGAATTTGATGAAAGAATAGTCATAAAAAAATATTTAGATGCGTTAAAAGAAATTATGTAACTTTAGGATAAAAAATGAAAATCACCATCTCAGGTACCGGCTATGTCGGTCTATCTAACGGGATACTCCTTTCCCAGCACAACAAAGTTGTTGCATTAGATATCAATAAAGAAAAAGTCGAACTATTAAACAAAAAAATCTCTCCTATCTCTGATAAAGAAATTGAAGAGTTTTTAGCTACTAAAGAGCTCGACTTTACAGCAACTTTAGATAAAGAATTCGCTTATAAAGATGCTGAATTTGTTATCATAGCCACTCCTACCGATTATGATCCTAAAACTAACTACTTTAACACCTCTTCTGTCGAGTCGGTTATTCGTGATGTTTTAGAATATAATCCAAACACCACTATGATTATAAAATCAACCATTCCGGTTGGTTTTACTAAACAGATGAGAGAAAAATATCATACCGATAATATTATCTTCTCTCCTGAGTTCTTACGTGAAGGCCGCGCCCTTTACGATAATCTCTACCCATCTCGTATTGTGATTGGTGAGCAATCTGCAAGAGCAGAGAAATTTGCTGAGCTTTTACAACAAGGGGCATTAAAAAAAGATATTGATGTTCTTTTTACTGATTCTACAGAAGCAGAAGCAATCAAACTATTTGCTAATACTTATCTCGCACTGCGTGTTGCTTATTTTAATGAACTCGATAGCTACGCCCAAGCTTACAATTTAAATGCAAGACAAATTATTGAAGGTGTTTGTTTAGATCCGCGTATTGGTAATCACTATAACAACCCCTCATTCGGTTATGGCGGTTACTGCTTACCAAAAGATACTAAACAATTGTTAGCCAACTACGAATCAGTACCTAATAATATCATTGGTGCCATTGTTGAAGCTAACCGCACTCGTAAAGACTTTATTGCTGATTCCATTATCGCTAAATCACCGAAGATTGTTGGTGTTTACCGTTTAATTATGAAATCAGGCTCTGATAATTTCCGCTCATCTTCAATCCAAGGCATTATGAAGCGTATTAAAGCAAAAGGCATTGAAGTGGTAATTTATGAGCCAGAAATGAAAGAAGAGACTTTCTTTAACTCAAAATTAATTCATAATTTAGATGAGTTTAAAGCAATGTCTGATGTCATTATTACCAATAGAATGGCTTCAGCACTAAACGATGTTGAAGAAAAAGTTTATACTCGAGACCTCTTTGGTAACGATTAATTAATAGAAACGGATTAATTACGTAATGAAATATTTAGTCACAGGTGCTGCTGGATTTATTGGTTTTCATCTAATAAAAAAACTGATCCAGCAGGGTGAAACCGTTGTTGGTATTGATAACCTTAATGATTATTATGATGTTGCTTTAAAAGAAGCTAGACTTAATCTTTTAAATCAACTGGATAATTTCTCTTTTTCTTTTATTGATTTAGCTGATAGAGAAAAAATTACTCAATTATTTGAGGCTGAGAAATTTGATAGGGTTATTCATTTAGCTGCACAAGCTGGTGTTAGATATTCACTAATTAATCCGTTTTCTTATGCTGATAGTAATTTAACTGGTTTTCTAACTATTTTAGAAGGTTGCCGACACAATAACGTTAAGCATCTTGTTTATGCATCATCAAGTTCAGTCTATGGCTTAAATGATGAATTGCCATTTTCTCCTCATGATCAGGCTAATCATCCTGTTTCTTTATATGCAGCCACTAAAAAAGCTAATGAATTAATGGCGCATAGCTATTCTCATTTATATGGTATTCCGACTACTGGATTACGTTTTTTCACAGTCTATGGCCCTTGGGGACGCCCCGATATGGCATTATTTAAATTTACTAAAGCCATTATTAACAATCAGCCTATAGATATTTATAACCATGGTGAAATGAAACGTGATTTCACTTATGTTGAAGATATTGTAGAAGGTGTTACACGTATTGCTGATGTGATCCCTACAACCCAGCAAGATTGGAAAGTAAGTACAGGTACCCCGGCAGATAGTTCTGCACCCTATAAGGTTTATAATATTGGTAATGGATCTCCGGTAAATTTAATGGATTATATTAGTGCGTTAGAAATACATTTAGGTAAAAAAGCAGATAAAAATATGTTACCAATGCAACCCGGTGATGTGTACACCACATGGGCAGATACTGAGGATTTATTTAAAGCAACTGGCTATAAACCTCAAACAAGTGTTGATGAAGGTGTAAAACAGTTTGTTGATTGGTATAAAAACTATTATCAAGTAAAATAAATAATGCTCAATATCGTCTTATTTGAACCCGAAATTCCACCGAATACGGGTAATATTATCCGCCTGTGTGCAAATACAGGCTTTCATCTTCATTTGATCCAACCATTGGGTTTTACTTGGGATGATAAACGGCTACGCCGTGCAGGACTTGATTATCGTGAGTTTGCTGATATCAAACAACACCACGATTATTATGCTTTTTTAGAAAGTGAAGGATTAAGCCCTGATAATGCCCAATCGCCAACAGGGGCTAGGTTATTCGCATTAACCACTAAAGGCACACCCGCCCATAGTAATGTAAGTTATCAAGATGGGGATTATCTGCTATTTGGCCCTGAGACACGAGGTTTACCACCTTATGTGTTGGATAATATGCCAACACAACAAAAAATCCGTGTGCCAATGTTAGCGGATAGCCGCAGTATGAATCTTTCTAATACGGTTGCCGTGGTTGTTTTTGAGGCATGGCGCCAATTGGGCTACCCTGGTGCGTTATTAAGAGATTGATTTAGTGGTTAGTTTGGTTAATTAAAGTTATTTTAATTCATACTCATTACTTGATTTTATCTTTATTTATAAACTAAAAAAGGTGCTAATATTTATTCAGCACCTTTTTTATAAACCTTTGTTCAAGCATTATACCTGCTTGATATCCGCAATCACTTTCGTGATATACCGACACCCTTCCCCCACATCCTTTAATACTAATGCATGGGCGCCAATAATCGCATTATCACCAATATTAATCTCACCACCAATAATGGATGAATTACAGCCAATATAAACATGGTTTCCTACTTGGATATTGGCTTTTCCCCCTTTCTCTTTTACGCCAATAGTCACCCCTTGCATAATAGTGACATATTCCCCCAGTTGGCAGTAATTAGTCAGTACAATGCCAATCGGGTGTGGTAAAGAAAGGCCTTTACCAATACGCGTTTTTAACGAGATATCATTACAGTATTTACGGTTATTGCTAGCACCGATCCGAAGACCTAATTTATGTAAAAAGCGATGGGGAGAGAAATAAAAATACTGTGCTATCCGCCACCAAAATAGGTAACGGGAACGCTGACAGAAGAATACCCGATGAAATAATCTTAACCAACTAAAGGGTTTTTTATCACCAATATATTCAGCCTGTAAGCAATCTTTTAGTTCAGCAAGGGTAACCTTAGCTTGAGCTTGCATAGTTAAATACCATCACCACACTCAAAGCCGGGTACAACACCATTAAAGTGCTGATCCATATCAAATGACGGTTTTTCACTATCAGGACGACCGACAATGCGGGCAGGCACCCCCGCCACTGTAGTATGAGCCGGTACTTCATGTAATACTACCGAGCCAGCACCAATTTTGGCACCACGACCAATCTCGATATTACCAAGAATTTTAGCTCCCGCACCAATCATTACCCCTTCACGCACTTTCGGGTGACGATCGCCCCCTGTTTTACCTGTTCCCCCTAAGGTCACCGATTGTAAAATGGAGACATCATTTTCAACCACCGCCGTTTCACCAATCACAATACCTGTCGCATGGTCGAGCATAATACCATGTCCAATACGTGCCGCCGGGTGAATATCCACCCCAAAGGTGACTGATATTTGGTTTTGTAGATAAATGGCTAGCGCTTGGCGATTTTGTTGCCATAACCAATGAGCAATACGGTAGGCTTGTAGTGCATGAAAGCCTTTTAAATAGAGCAGTGGGGTAGAATATTTATCCACCGCCGGATCACGTAGGCGTACCGCGGAGAGATCACAAGCAGCCGACTCAATCATTGAGCTATCGTGACGATAAGCCTCTTCAACAATTTCGCGTACTGCAATGGCTGGCATAGTCTGAGTTGCCAGCTTATTGGCCAGCATATAGCTTAATGCACTACCTAAATTTTCGTGTTTGAGAAGTGTCGCATGAAAGAAACTGGCTAAAATTGGCTCACAATCTGCCAATGCTCGCGCTTCGCTTTTAATATGATCCCAGACTCTTGTTAGTTCTTCTAGCGACATACTCACTCTCATTTTTTACACGAAAGCCTAAGTAAATACTTAGGCTTTGAATTTTCAAACAAATGGATAGTTAAAACAGATACCCTAAGAATATTATTTAAAATAAACTTACAATAGGCTGCTGTCTATCTCATCTTTGGTTGCTCGCCCTAATAAAGCCAATGCAGCCTCTTTTACATCTTTATGTTGATATAAAATCTGGTAGATTTGTTCGGTGATTGGCATTTCTACACCCACTTGTTCGGCTAATGCGCGAACTTCTTTGGTGTTACGATAACCTTCAACTACCTGCCCGATTTTCTCTTGGGCTGTATCAACATCAAAACCTTGACCTAGCATCATACCAAAGCGACGATTACGTGATTGGTTGTCAGTACAGGTTAAAACTAAATCACCCAAACCAGCCATGCCCATAAAAGTTGCCGCATCTGCACCTAAGGCTTTACCTAACCGACTCATTTCGGCCAGACCACGGGTAATAAGTGCAGTACGCGCATTAGCGCCAAACCCCATACCATCAGACATACCCGCACCAATAGCAATCACATTTTTAACAGCGCCACCCAGTTGCACACCGATAAAATCAGGGTTTTTATAGACTCGAAAGCTTTTACCACAATGAAATAGCTGTTGTAACTGTTCTAAAAAGAGATTGTCTGTCGAGGCCACTGCAATCGCGGTGGGTAA
This sequence comes from Proteus sp. G2674, assembly GCF_009915195.1. Classification (NCBI taxonomy): domain Bacteria; kingdom Pseudomonadati; phylum Pseudomonadota; class Gammaproteobacteria; order Enterobacterales; family Morganellaceae; genus Proteus; species Proteus sp. G2674. Next base: position 142,726 of record NZ_JAABLS010000040.1, on the reverse strand, counting down.
ACCCGCGGCAAGCTCTTTAGCAAAGGTAGGACCAGATAACACTGCGAGCGGGATTTCATTACCTAATACTTCACGGGCAACATCTTGTAATAAGCGACCAGTATGTGCTTCAAGACCTTTTGTCGCCCAAACAACACGTGCATCCTGACGTAAAAAGGGTTTGATTTGTTGCAGTACTTCACCAAACACATGGCTTGGGATCACCACGAGAATATTACGGCTCGCTTCAATCGCTTTTTGCAAAGAAGCTTCCACATATAAACTATCAGGAAAGGAAACATCGGGCAGAAAGGCTTGATTACAGCGCGCTTGTTCTAATGCCGCAACGTGATTAGGATCATGTCCCCACAGCACAACATCATGGCCATTACGCGCTAAGGTAATCGCTAAAGCGGTGCCGTATGAACCGGCACCGATAACTGTCATAGAAGCGTTCATTAAGCTTCTTCAACTCCTGAGTTTGCTGCATCCTGTTGCTGTTGTTGCTGTAAATAGTTCATAAACAACGCATCAAAGTTAACAGGTGCTAAGTTTAATTGTGGGAAAGTACCACGACCTACTAAGTTGGTGATACATTCACGTGCATAAGGAAATAGTACGTTCGGGCAGTATGCACCTAAGCAATGTGCTAATTGTGTACCTTCGATACCTTCAACAGTAAAGATACCTGCTTGTTGTACTTCACACAGGAAAGCGGTTTCTTCTTCCATTGTTGCCGTAACAGTGACACGTAAGATAACTTCATATACATTTTCAGCTAGCGTATTAGAAGAAGTATCTAAATCTAATTTAACTTCTGGTTGCCACTCTTTTTGGAAAACTTGTGGGGCATTTGGCGCTTCGAAAGAGATATCTTTTGTGTAGATACGTTGAATTTGAAAAGTCATCTCTTGGTTTTGCTGTTCTGACATAATAATCTTACCTTTTTATATCCTTATTAAATTGAATAGCAGTAAGTATAGAACTCAATCTGCCCGCTCGTTACTTTTTACCTTTTGCCAGTGGCAAATTCTCACCACTCCAACCTGAAAGACCATCTTTTAAAATAAAGACTTTTTCAAAACCTAATTTGATAAGGCTTTCAGCAGGTTTTGCACCCTCAATACCTGATGGTGATACCACAATCACCGGCTGTGATTTATATTTCTCCAGCTCAGCAATATTGTTACTTTTGATCTCAGAAGGCGTTAAATTGATAGAATCGATGATGTGTCCTTTACGGAACTCATCACGGCTACGGATATCAACACAAACCGCATTCTCTTTGTTTATCAAAGAAATCGCTTCTGTACGGGAAATATTTTTCGTTTTAGAAAAAAGGCCTTTAAAGGTCAATACAATGACCGCCACCAGCAGCGCAATCCAGATAAAACTTAACAGGGTGTGCCGGCTAAAAAATTGCATTACTTCTTGCAGCATAGGATGCAATCACTCTCGTTAGTTAAAAATAGTATTAAAGAGCCAAAGTATACCTTTGTCATGGCGCAATTACAGCCTATTCCTTCGTTTCTCTTTCAGTTTTTGCGGAAAGTTTCTCAACAATCATTTTTTTTATTGACGGATTTATGTACCATTAGCGCCGAAAAATCCTGTAAAACAGCGTTTAAAAGAGTCTCTCTTTTCACTTTACCGGATCTCTCTTCAGGTAAGCTATTAAGAAATCAGCATTCATCATCAAAGCCTGTGACAAAAATAGTCACTCGTACGTAGAATTTCACACCTGTCTGAGATACAACCACTATTTGTTATTTATTAAAAGTATTGAGAACACGAGCATGTCGCAAACAAATCAAGTGCCTAAAATTGGATTCGTTTCTTTAGGTTGTCCTAAAAATTTAGTGGACTCTGAACGTATCCTCACCGAACTGCGTACAGAAGGTTATCAAGTTGTTCCTACCTATGATGATGCTGATTTAGTCATCGTCAATACCTGTGGCTTTATTGATAGCGCAGTACAAGAATCTCTTGAAGCCATTGGCGAAGCACTCGATGAAAACGGTAAAGTTATCGTCACCGGTTGTTTAGGTGCCAAAGAAAATCAAATCCGTGAAGTTCACCCAAAAGTGCTGGAAATCACCGGCCCTCATAGTTATGAACAAGTGTTATCACATATTCATCACTATGTTCCCAAACCTTCCCATAACCCATTTACCAGCTTGGTTCCCGAGCAGGGCGTTAAATTAACCCCTCGTCATTACGCTTATCTAAAAATTTCTGAAGGTTGTAATCACCGTTGTACTTTTTGCATTATTCCTTCAATGCGAGGTGATTTAGACAGTCGCCCAATTGGTGAAGTGTTAAATGAAGCGAAAAGATTAGTCAATGCTGGGGTGAAAGAGTTACTGGTTATCTCACAAGATACTTCCGCTTATGGGGTTGATACCAAACATCAAACCGGTTTTTGGGATGGTATGCCCGTTAAAACCAGTATGGTAAGTTTATGTGAACAACTGGCAAAATTGGGGATTTGGGTACGTTTACATTATGTTTACCCTTATCCACATGTGGATGAGGTTATTCCATTAATGGCAGAAGGCAAAATTTTGCCTTATTTAGATATTCCGCTACAACACGCTAGCCCGAAAGTGCTGAAATTAATGAAGCGTCCAGGCTCTGTTGAGCGTACTTTAGAGCGTGTAAAACGTTGGCGAGAAATTTGTCCTGAATTAACGTTACGTTCAACCTTTATTGTTGGTTTCCCGGGAGAAACAGAAGAAGATTTCCAAATGCTATTGGATTTCTTGACCGAAGCTCGTTTAGATCGCGTGGGTTGTTTTAAATATAGCCCCGTTGAAGGTGCGAAAGCGAATGAATTACCTGATCAAGTTCCTGAAGAGGTAAAAGAAGAGCGTTACCATCGTTTTATGCAACTACAGCAACAAATTTCCACCGAGCGTCTGCAAGAGAAAATAGGTAAAGTTTTATCGGTTATCATTGATGAAGTGGATGAAGAAGGTGCTATCGGCCGTAGTATGGCGGATGCACCGGAAATTGATGGTGCAGTGTACCTTAATGAGCAGTTTGATGTCGAGCCAGGACAGATTGTACGTGTGCTGATTGAGCATGCCGATGAATATGATCTGTGGGGTACCATCGTCGAACAATAACTTATCCTGTGTACAGCGTGATAGCTATTCTATTGCGCTGTTACACATTGTGCTGCTTTTTTCCTCTTTCCGACTATTATTGCTTTATTATCATCTCTGAGTTCATTAGATTAACTGTTAGGTATTATCTGAAATTACGACTTTATTTCCTGTTAACTGGTCAGTTGATTAGCGACATGAAATAATCTTATAAACTGTTATTAAAGGTACTTTGGTCAGATGGCAGAGAAAAAGGATCTTCAGAACACAACACACCGTACTTACCGTGTATTTTCTTTACCGTTAATCACGCTACTGATTAGCACATCTCTGTTTTCTGCAACCAGCGCTTTTGCCAATACATTAACGGATAATCGTAGTCAGTTAAAAGATCTGCAAACCACCATTGCTGAAAAAGAAAAGCGCGTTCAAGAGCAACAAAAACAGCGTACTGCTTTACTTGGGCAACTCAAATCACAAGAAACGCAAATCGCTAATGCCAGCCGCTCTGTGCATGAGACGCAAAACCGCTTACAAACCTTAGCTAAAGAGATCAAAACCATCACCGCAAATATTGCTCGATTGCAAAAGCAATATAACGAGCAGCAAGCACTGTTAGCACGCCAACTCGATGCGGCTTACCGACAAGGGAAACATCAAGGTATTGAGTTACTGTTTCGCGGTGAAGAAGGTCAGCGAGAAGAGCGGATCTTAGCCTATTACAGTTATATAAATGAAGCGCGTAAACAGTCAATGGAGCAATTGGCGCAAACTTCTAAAGAGCTACAGGCAGAAAAAGACACCCAACAAGCGAAACAGAACGAGCAAAAGCAGGTACTCACCAAACAGCAACAAGAGAAACAAAAACTGGATAATGCGCTAGCTGCACGTCAAAAAACATTAACGCAACTAGAATCAACCTTAAAAGAAGATCAACGCAATTTAGCCACCATGCGTGCTAATGAAACACGCTTAAGAAATAAAATTGCTCAAGCAGAGCGTGAAGCCAAAGCGCGAGCAGAGCGTGAAGCACGGGAAGCTGCTCGTATTGCCGCCAAGCAACGTGAAGCGCAACAGCGTGGTTCGACCTATAAACCCACCGCCGAAGAACGCTCTTTAATGTCCCGTACGGGCGGATTGGGTAAACCTGCAGGTCAGGCTATTTGGCCTATTAGAGGCAGTTTATTACACCGCTTTGGTGAGTCTATTTCAGGCTCAGGTGAATTACGTTGGAAAGGAATTGTGATCCCCGCGGCACAAGGCACTGAAGTAAAAGCGATTGCGGATGGTCGGGTGCTGTTAGCCGACTGGCTACAAGGTTATGGTTTAGTGGTCGTCGTCGAGCACGGTAAAGGGGATATGAGCCTTTATGGTTATAACCAAAGTGCGTTAGTCAATGTTGGTCAGCAAGTCAAAGCTGGACAACCTATCGCCTTGGTAGGAAACAGTGGTGGACAAGAGCGTTCAGCGCTCTATTTTGAAATTAGACGCCAAGGAAAAGCAGTCAACCCAGTTCCTTGGCTTGGGAGGTAGTTTTGCATTTACTTGGCACATTACAACGAAATATCGCGCTAACACTTAGTTTAATGTTGCTAAGTTTCCTATTCAGTGCACCTGCTTTTTCGGCAAAATTGGCTATTGTTATTGATGATTTTGGTTATCGAAAAAAAGAAGATAACCAAATCTTACAACTGCCAACAGCCGTTTCTATTGCCATATTACCCAACTCACCCCATGGTAAAGAGATGGCGACAAAAGCCCATGCCCAAGGACGAGAAATTCTTATTCATATGCCAATGGCACCTATTAGCAAACAGCCATTAGAAAAAGATACCTTAAAGCCTTCCATGGATCAGGCTGAAATTAATCGTATTATTCAAAATGCAATTAATCGTGTGCCTTATGCTGTGGGTATGAATAATCATATGGGGAGTGCGATGACATCGGATAGGCAAGCGATGGATAGAGTGATCAAAGCCCTTAATCATTCTGATCTCTATTTTCTTGATAGTGTCACTATTGGCAATACGCAAGCGGCCACGGCAGCCAAAGCGGCTGGCGTTCCTTCTTTACGCCGGCATGTATTTTTAGATAATGTGCAAACAGAAGCAGAAACCCGACAACAGCTTAATCGTGCTATTAATTTAGCGCGTAAAAATGGCTTTGCCATTGCCATTGGTCACCCCCACCCTTCAACCGTAAGGGCATTACAACAGCAGTTACCACTACTACCTGCCGATATTCAGCTAGTCGCACCCAGTGGTTTGTTAACCCCTTCACCAGACAGCCCAATGGTGCAAGAGCCACCCGCTGTTATACCGCCAACAGAGCAATCTAAAGAGCCAAAACCTGCCACATGGTTAAAGCCAGCGCAACAAGCCATTATTTCGATGAAAAAAAGTACCTTGATTAATACATTATCAAAAGGATTTGATTCATCAGAAAAAAAGAAAATACCCGACCAGTCTGATCCTAACGAAATAGATAAAGATAAAATAGAGTAATAGCGCAATAAAAAAGCGCCTATATCCTATATAAGGTAAGGCGCTGTAATACTTCTATTAATCGTTTATTATCACAACAATATACTATTACTGCCAATCTAAAATTACTTTGCCCGATTGACCTGAACGCATAATATCAAAGCCTTTTTGGAATTCATCGATAGGAAATTGATGAGTAATAACCGGTGAGAGATCAAGACCCGACTGGATCAGCGCCGCCATCTTATACCATGTTTCAAACATCTCACGACCATAAATACCTTTAATAAATAATCCTTTAAAAATTACTTGCCCCCAATCAATAGCCATATCTGAGGGAGGAATACCCAGTAAAGCAATACGACCACCATGATTCATCGTACTAAGCATGGTACGAAAAGCCGGTGGCGCACCGGACATTTCTAATCCAACATCAAAGCCTTCGGTCATACCTAATTCTTTCATCACATCTGTTAGATTTTCTTTGCTAACATTGACTGCACGGGTGACACCCATTTTTTTAGCCAGATCAAGGCGGTATTCATTAACATCGGTGATCACCACATGGCGAGCCCCCACATGTTTACAGATTGCAGCCGCCATAATACCAATGGGTCCCGCACCTGAAACCAGTACATCTTCCCCCACTAAATCAAAAGATAACGCTGTGTGTACTGCGTTACCAAAGGGATCAAAAATAGCCGCCAGTTCATCCGGAATATTGTCAGGAATTTTAAATGCATTAAAAGCGGGAATAACCAGATATTCAGCAAAACAACCAGGACGATTTACGCCAACACCAATGGTATTACGGCATAAGTGTGTACGCCCACCACGGCAATTACGACAATGACCGCAAGTAATATGCCCTTCCCCCGAGACGCGATCACCAATATTAAAACCTTTAACCTCTTGGCCAATAGCAACAATCTCACCAATATATTCATGGCCAACCACCATGGGAACCGGTATGGTTTTTTGTGACCATTCATCCCAGTTATAAATATGAACATCTGTACCACAAATGGCAGTTTTACGGATCTTGATCATCACATCGTTATGACCAAGCTCAGGTACGGGTACATCGGTCATCCAGATCCCGGGTTGTGCTTTTAATTTTGACAATGCTTTCATATTAGAACCTTATGCAATCACATTAAGTTGCTTACCGATTTTAATAAATGCAGCAACAGCACGTTCAATTTGTTCTGGGGTGTGTGCCGCTGACATTTGTGTACGAATACGTGCTTGTCCTTGTGGTACTACTGGGTAGAAAAAGCCGGTGACATAAATACCTTCATCAAGTAAACGTGCTGCAAATTGTTGCGCTAATTTGGCATCTCCTAACATCACAGGAATAATCGCATGATCAGCACCCGCTAAAGTAAAACCTGCTGCCGTCATTTTTTCACGAAAAAGTGCTGCGTTACGCCATAAACGAGCGCGCAGTTCATCCCCTGATTTCAGCATATTTAAAACTGCAATAGAGGCGCTAACAATTGCAGGGGCTAAAGAATTTGAGAATAGATAAGGACGAGAGCGTTGACGTAACCACTCCACCACTTCTTTACGAGCTGCGGTATAACCACCCGATGCACCACCTAAAGCTTTACCTAATGTTCCTGTGATGATATCGACACGATCTAATACATCACAATACTCATGAGTACCGCGCCCTTGTGAGCCGACAAAACCCACCGCATGCGAGTCATCGACCATCACTAATGCGCCATATTCGTCAGCCAAATCACAGATACTTTTTAGATCAGCAATCACCCCATCCATAGAGAACACCCCATCGGTGGCAATCATAATATGGCGGGCATTATCTGCTTTGGCCTGTTCAAGTTGGGCACGTAACGCCACCATATCGTTATTGGCATAGCGATAACGCTTGGCTTTACATAAACGAACACCATCAATAATCGATGCGTGATTTAACGCATCAGAAATAATCGCATCTTCAGATCCCATCAGTGTTTCAAATAACCCACCATTGGCATCAAAACAAGAGGAGTACAAAATGGCATCTTCCATACCCAAAAATTCAGCGATGTTCTTTTCTAATGTTTTATGTAGATCTTGCGTTCCGCAGATAAAACGTACCGACGCCATACCAAAACCGTGGCTATCCATTCCCGCTTTCGCCGCTGCAATTAGTTGTGGGTGGTTAGCTAAACCTAAGTAGTTATTGGCACAAAAGTTAATAACATGACTACCATCAGCAACCGCAATATCGGCACTTTGCGAAGAAGTGATGATCCGCTCATTTTTAAATAAGCCATCTTGACGTGTTTGTTCGAGTTGTTGATTAATTTGTTTATAGAAAGAGTGAGTAGACATGCTTTCTCCTAAGGCAGAGACGAAAAGAGATAAGAGCTAGAGTTGACTATAATATAATCATTATTGTTTCTTATTTTATGCTTTTGTTCGATTAAAAACGACAAATGTAAATAAATAATGTTATTTATGTAATTAAGATCACTAATCATCACTGCGATTTTCAAGAATTTCAGTCTACTCTTCTATGATGAATGCTACCGTTCACGCTGTTCAGTGTTATTATAGTTGCAGAGCTAATTTTTAGATTTTATATAAAGGGGTAGCCATATGATTATCGTCACTGGCGGTGCAGGTTTTATCGGCAGCAATATTGTTAAAGCATTAAATGATGAAGGTTATACCGATATTTTAGTGGTTGATAACCTAAAAGATGGCACAAAATTTGTGAACCTTGTCGATCTTAATATCGCTGACTATATGGATAAAGAAGACTTTATTGCCAGTATTGTAGCCGGTGATGATTTTGGTGATATTGATGCCGTATTCCATGAAGGGGCATGCTCTTCTACTACCGAATGGGATGGCAAATATATGATGGATAATAACTATCAATATTCTAAAGAGTTACTGCATTATTGCCTCGATCGCCAAATTCCTTTCTTATATGCCTCTTCTGCTGCCACTTATGGTGGCCGTACTGATCATTTTATTGAAGAAAGAAAATATGAAGCCCCACTTAATGTGTATGGCTACTCTAAATTCTTGTTTGATGAATATGTGCGCCAAATTTTGCCTGAAGCACAATCTATGGTGTGTGGTTTCCGTTATTTTAATGTGTATGGCCCCCGTGAAGGACATAAAGGCAGTATGGCCAGTGTCGCCTTCCATTTAAATACACAAGTCAATGACGGGCAAAATCCCAAATTATTTGAAGGTAGTGAAACCTTCCAACGTGACTTTATTTATGTGGGGGATGTGGCTGCGGTTAATTTATGGTTCTGGCGCAACAATGTCTCCGGTATTTATAATTGTGGTACCGGCCGCGCAGAATCGTTCCAAGCCGTGGCTGATGCAGTTATTGCTTATCATAACGATAAAGAGCTTTCTGTGGAGCATATTGAATTCCCTGAGAAACTCAAAGGTCGTTATCAAGCCTTTACACAAGCTGATCTGACAAATTTACGCAAAGCAGGCTACAGCGCCCCTTTTAAAACGGTCGCAGAAGGTGTTGCTCTTTATATGCAATGGTTAAATCAGGATAAGTAATCGCGGTTTATGAAAATTTTTGTGGTAGGGCCTTCTTGGGTTGGGGATATGATGATGTCCCAAAGCCTATATCGTACATTAAAAGCGTTACATCCTGCGGCAACTATTGATGTGATGGCACCCGCTTGGTGTCGTCCATTATTAGAGAAAATGCCCGAGGTCGATAATGCCATTGCTATGCCTTTAGGTCACGGTGCCTTAGCAATTGGTGAGCGTCGCCGCTTAGGTAAACAACTAAAAGCCAAAGGTTATACTCATGCTTATGTTTTACCTAACTCATTTAAATCTGCTTTAGTGCCTTTCTTTGCCGCTATTCCTAAACGTACTGGCTGGCGAGGAGAAATGCGTTATGGATTATTAAATGATTTACGCCCATTGGATAAAGCTGCATTTCCATTAATGGTAGAGCGTTATGTCGCGCTAGCTTACGATAAACAGCAGGTACATTCAGCCGCTGATTTACCAAAGCCGTTATTATGGCCAAAACTGGCTGTCTCTGACAAAGATATCACTACCACACTTAAGCACTTTTCATTATCTACACAGCGTCCTGCTATCGGTTTTTGTCCGGGGGCGGAATTTGGTCCTGCTAAACGCTGGCCTCATTACCACTACGCGACATTGGCACAGAAACTTATTAGCGAATATGGCTATCAGATTTTCTTATTCGGTTCACAAAAAGATAAGCCTGCAGGGGAAGAGATCAAACACGCCTTAACCCCCGATGCCCAAGCTGCTTGTATTAATCTGGCCGGTGAGACTTCTCTTGAGCAAGCCGTTAACCTCATTGCCGCTTGTAAAGCCGTGGTCAGTAACGATTCTGGCTTAATGCATGTCGCCGCAGCATTAGAGCGTCCATTAGTTGCACTTTATGGCCCAAGTAGTCCCGACTTTACCCCCCCGTTATCCGATAAAGCCCGTGTTATTCGTTTAATTACTGGCTATCACAAAGTGCGTAAAGGCGATACTGAACAAGGTTATCACCAAAGCTTAATCGACATTCAACCGGAACAAGTCTTTAGCGAACTCGAGCAATTACTCGCTACGGAGCCATCGCTATGAAGCGGGTACTGATTGTTAAAACCTCTTCCATGGGGGATGTACTGCATACCCTACCGGCATTAACTGATGCAAGAGCAGCATATCCTGAGATCTGTTTTGATTGGGCCGTTGAAGAGGGTTTTGCACAAATTCCAAGCTGGCACCCAGCTGTTGATACCGTTATTCCTGTAGCAATACGCCGTTGGCGTAAAAACTGGTTTAGTGCGCCTATTTGCGCTGAACGTGCACAATTTCGTCACGCGATACAAGCACATCATTATGATGCGGTGATTGATGCCCAAGGTTTACTAAAAAGCGCTTTTTTAGTTACACGCTATGCGAAAGGCACTAAGCACGGCTATTCTCGTCAAAGTGCTAGAGAGCCTTTAGCGAGTTTTTTCTATGATATTCGCCACAATGTCAGTAAAAAAATGCATGCGGTAGAGCGTATCCGCCAGCTATTTGCCCTCAGCCTTAATTACCCACTTCCCACCACTCAAGGGGACTATGGTATAGCACAGCATTTTCTCTCATCACCCGCTATTGATAAACGCCCTTATTTAGTCTTCTTACACGCCACTACCCGTGATGAGAAACATTGGCCCGAAGCCCATTGGCGAGAGTTAATTGCATTACTGGCGGATTCAGATTTGCGTATCAAACTACCTTGGGGCGCAGAGCATGAACATCAGCGAGCAATACGCCTTGCTCAAGGTTTTGACTATGTTGATGTATTACCCAAAATGTCGCTCGCAGAAGTAGCTCAAGTGATTGCTGGAGCGCAAAGTGTCGTTTCTGTCGATACCGGATTAAGCCATTTAACCGCAGCCTTAGATAAGCCGAATATTACCCTTTTTGGCCCTACCGATCCGGGATTAATCGGCGGTTATGGTAAGGCACAAAGGTCGTTAAAAGCAGCAGGTGGGGATATTGGGGAGATCACGCCTCAAAAGGTTTTTAATATACTTAAGATTTAACCCAATACCCTAAAAGTTATTTATCTTTTAGGGTGTTATTTACTGCGGTTAGAACCTCATCAACAGTAATCAAATCCATCGAAAGTGCTCTATTTTCATCTTGTTGCGGGATCTTATGGATAATAGTATGAATATCGAGATCTTGATAAGGTCCTGTCCACTTTGGATTTGCGGTTACAAATAAACTTACTGTAGGTACTTGTAATGCTATTGCCAAATGTAGCGGGCCCGTGTCTCCCGTAACTAATACCGCCATGGTTTTTATTTGACTTAACAGATCAGGTAGTGAGGTTTTACCTACCAGATTTTCTATATTTTGATGATATCTTTCAGGTAATAAAGCAAAAAACGCTTCTGGCAATTCCAGCTCTCTCGATGAACCTATTAGCTTTATTTGTAATAATGGCGCACTATCAATTAATTTTTTCGCTAATTCCACAAAAGATCCAACAGGCCATCTACGCTCTTGTGTTGATGCTCCCATCTGAAAACCAACAATGCTATTGTTACTTTGAGCTAATGGTTCTATTTTACAAGGGAGCTCCATTCTAGTATCAGAACTATCAATTCCTAAATAACGAATAATATTTAATTTGCTTTGGATCACATGATATTGAGAGGGTTGGTGTTCAGCAATAATCCATTTTCGGAACCACTCAGGAATAACATGAAAAGTATTGCGTAAAATATATTGGCAACCTGCCATCACGGCAAATAATACGTCATAAGGGAGGTGGGAATGTAAAATAATCGCTAACTCAGGTTTATACTTTTTAGCTTGTAAAGCCACCGGTAACAAGTTTCTGATCTTATTATCCCAATACACCACACTATCTATTTGCTCATAGTTTTCCACCAACAGCTTATTTTTCACACTAGAAACCAGTGTGATATGTGCATCAGGATAATGTGCACGAATTGCTCTGATTGCTGGGGTATTAAACATAAAATCCCCCAACGCTGTGGTTGAAAAAATAACAATACTATTAAATTTGATATCAGATGAAAATGTTGCCGTTTTTTTCATCTTACCAAAGAGTGGGTTATAGAGATTTAGAAAGTAGTGCACCCATTTTAATTTCTTTAACTTCATCTTATTTTGCCTGCACTTTATTTTGATAATACTCAGCCAATGTCATTCCCTGTACTTTATCTTGTAAGAAATTAAATAGTGTTTCTAAATCATGATATAAGCCATCAATATCTTGTTCTGTTCTAAAAGTAGGGCTTCCACCAGGCATAAACTCAGAAGAGTGCAACATAAATTCAATATGAGAGTGACCTTGGGCTAAAGATTTTTGTGCCACTTCAATCATCTGTTGTGCATTTCCCCCTTTAGGGCGTAACCAATTAACTGAAGGTGAACGTTGTTTACCTCTTAACTTATCGTACCCTTGCTTAATTTTATTCATAAAAGGGGAATGTTTATATTGAATACTCATTGGCACTTCAAGTAACGTTGAATTCCCTGCTTTGCTGATATCATTAACATCCATAAAGTACGCATGGCTTGGGAAATTACTGTAATCTGTACCGCCGGATTGTGCCGGATCACCTTTAGTAAAACGCCAATCGACTTTGGGTGTGACTGAGCAATCCACTTGATAACCAAATTCAATCAGTAACTGCGCATAAGTTTCATTAAATGCCCAACGCCCAGCACGGTGACTTAACATTTTTGTTTGTAGTTTATTTTCCAGTAAGTCAGTCATAAAGGCAATTTTGTCGCGCATTTGCGATTTGGGGTATTCAATTAAATAAGGCTGATAATGGAGATCATTGTCCGTTAACGCAACAATTGGGGGACTATTCCATGCATGAAGGTGCATACCAATTTCCCCAGTGTTACGGGCTATCACATCTTGTGCAAACTCAATATAGGCTTCATCTATTGCCATTTCATAGTTGGTTAGCCAAACGGGTTTAAATTGAAAACGTTCGCAAAGTTGCTGAAAACGGGGTAAAAAATGCGTATTTTGCGTAGTAATGTTATGCTCATTTTCCCAAAGATTATCGCCTTCGGTATCTAATGTGATAATAAATGCTGGTTTTTTCATGCATTCCCCGTCAACTTATGGATTATAGGCTCATAATTGTATCAATTGACTTATGTTACGCAGTAGAAAACGTCAATTCAAATAATATAAACAAGGTATGGTAGATGCATTCTACGGATTTGTTTACAATTAAAGTATCTCATTGAAGCTAAAGTAATTATGAATAATATAAATCAATCATTTAACAGAATACTGGTTATTAAACTTCAACATCATGGAGATATGTTATTAACGACACCTGTTATTAATTCGTTAAAATCAGCTTATCCTAATGCAAAGATTGATGTTTTATTATACAAAGAAACATTACCGATGCTTGAACATAATCCATTAATAAATCATATTTTTTATCTTGACCGAAATTGGAAATATCAAGGTAAGTTCACACGATTAAAAAAAGAGTGGCAACTAGGGAAAATCTTACAAAAACAGCAATATGACTTAGTGGTGAATTTAGCTGACCAATGGAAAGCCGCTATTTTCGCCTTAGTGACCAAAGCCCCAGTGCGCCTAGGGTTTGAATTTGAAAAACGGCAAAATAGTAAGTTTTGGCAAAAATGTCATAACATTATTGTCCCTACTGCTGAGCATGGACAATTACACACTGTAGAGCAAAATCTTTCTATTCTAGCCCCTCTTAATGTACCAATTATTTCTGATGTTACCATGGCATATAGCCACCAAGATAAACAATGGTTAGAAGAGACAATTAAAAAGCATCATATCCCTAAAAACTATATTGTTATTCAACCAACCTCTCGTTGGTTTTTTAAATGTTGGGATGAAGATAAAATGGCTACATTAATTACTCAGCTTCAGCAAGATAATTACTCAATTGTGTTAACATCAGGGCCAGAAGCGAAAGAGCTTGAGATGATAGAAAATATTTTAGCTCAGTGTCCTGATAAAACATCAATTAATGTATTAGCAGGAAAAACATCACTCTCTCAGCTTGCGGCATTAATTGATCATGCTGCTCTTTTTATTGGTGTTGATTCTGTAGCTATGCATATGGCGGCTGCATTAAAAACACCGCTAATCGCACTCTTTGGCTCATCAAAATTAGAGCATTGGCATCCTTGGCAAGCCATTGGAGAAACTATTTGGGCAGGTAATTACGCTAAAATCCCCCACCCAGATCAAATAAAAACCGATACACAACAACGTTATCTTTCTGCTATTCCCGTTGATGCTGTATTTAATGCAGCAAAAAGGTACTTAAGCTAATGAACGCCCCTTTACGATTAGCCATTGTTAGACAAAAATACCGTCCAGATGGCGGTGCTGAGCGCTTTATCGCACGTGCACTTGATGCCTTATCTAGTGATGCACTAGAACTTAACGTCATTACTCGACAATGGCAGGGTGATACCCATCCTGATTGGCATATACATCTATGCAACCCCAAAAAATATGGTCGTATTAGTCGGGAGTCTGGTTTTGCTAAAGCGGCTAGAGCATGCTGGCAAGAAAACCACTTTGATATTGTACAAAGCCATGAGCGTATCGCGGGATGTGATATTTTTCGTGCAGGTGATGGCGTACATCGTCGTTGGTTATTACAACGACAGAAAATATTACCGCGTTGGAAAGGACGTTGGTTATTTTATGATAGATACCACCGTTATGTGATGAATGCAGAACAACAGATGTATGCTGATCCAGCGTTAAAGCAAGTCATTTGTAACTCACAGATGGTGAAAAAGGAAATTATTGCGGATTTTGGCCTCTCTGCCGATAAAATATCTGTTATTTATAATGCAATTGACCATAATGTTTTTGTACCAGCAACAAATTCTCAAAAACAGCGCTTAAAAACACAGTATAATATCCCTCAAGATAAGCCTTGTTTTATTTATGTAGGATCGGGATTTGAACGAAAAGGGTTAGCTGCAGCTATTTCAGCCATTGCCAATACATCGTCAATCTTACTTGTCGTAGGTAGTGATAAAAATCAGCCAAAATATGAACAACTTGCAACACAATTAGGCTGTAGACAGCGTATCTTCTTTTTGGGTATGCAAAAAAAGACGCTCGACTTTTATCAAATAGCCGATGCCTTATTACTACCAACGCTTTACGATCCGTTTCCCAATGTTATTCTTGAGGCGTTATCATGTGGTTTGCCTGTGATCACTTCAACCAGTTGTGGTGGGGCAGAATTTATTCAAAATGGTAAAAATGGGTTTGTTTGTGATGCGTTAGATATTCCTGCATTAACAGAGGCAATTGTGCAAATTCCAACAAACTCAGCATGGTCTGAAATGTCGCAAGTGGCGCGAGAAACTATCCTCCCCTATACACCGAAGCGATTATCAGACGAGCTTATTTCACTTTATAAACGGATATTAACTTTGTGAATCAACGACATATACTTTTTATTATTGATGGATTACCAGGTGGTGGCGCTGAAAATGTCACGCTCAGGCTGGCTAATGGTTTTCATCAGCAAGGATATCAAGTCACTCTTTTATCCTTACATAATAAATTGGCGTATGAATTACCTGATTTTATTGACTATATTGTTGATCATGATGAATACCGAGGTATCTTTAGAAAACTAACAGAGATATCTCGCAGAGCAAAATCTCTTGATAAGGTATTAACGCGACTTTTTGCACAAAAAGGTCGTCCTGCATTGGTACTTTCTAATTTACATAAGACAGACCGTATTGTTTGTCGAGCGAAACAACTAAGACATTGTAATGTTTGGTACTGTATTCATGGGATCTATTCACAATCTTATCTTGGTAATAAATCGGGTTTCTCTTATTGGTTAAAAAAGAAGAAAATTCAGCGAGTTTATAAAGATAAAAACCTTGTTTGTGTTTCTAATGCGGTAAAAGACGATTTAATACATGCTATTGGCGTCGATGCACAGCAATTAAAAACAATTTATAACCCATTTAATATTATGGAGATCCAACATAAAGCCTCACAACCTAACCCATTTGCAGGGAAAGCGTATATTTTGCATGTTGGGCGATTCCATGAAGTTAAACGACAAGATAGATTGATAAATGCTTTCGCTAAAGCCAATATACCTTGTCAACTTATTCTATTAGGGGAAGGTACTCCCGTTATTAAGCAACAATTACAGCAGCAAATTGCCCAACTCAATTTAAATGAAAAAGTCATATTAGCGGGTTTTATCGCTAATCCACTCCCTATCATTCAAGGTGCTAAAGTTGTTGCACTCAGCTCTGACAGTGAAGGATTACCAACCGTACTAATCGAAGCTCTTATCTGTGGAACGCCCATTGTAAGCACTCGTTGCCCTGGTGGCGTAAGTGAAATTATGACAGACGAACTGGCTAACTATCTTTCAGATATGGATGCAGACTCGCTCGCAGATAAACTACGTCTCGCTTATTACGCACCACCTCAAATATTGCCATCATCTTATGCAAAATTTGAAATAAACCATATTTTAAAGCAGTATATCGCTTTAATTCCGTAATACACGCCGACTTGTTTTACACACTTTCTCCTACACAGTGTGGTACTATAGGCTTTCGTCCAGATAAGTGAATTTGATAGCATGTTGTTGCGTTTATATCAGGTACTTCTTTACCTTATTCAACCTCTGATTTGGCTACGTCTTTTATTACGCAGCCGCAAAGCACCCGCCTATCGCAAACGGTGGGGTGAGCGCTATGGCTTTTGTCGAGGCAAAGTCGCGCCTCATGGCATTTTATTGCACTCCGTTTCAGTGGGTGAAACACTTGCCGCCGTACCTCTTGTTCGTGCATTACGCCACCATTATCCCGATTTACCTATTACCGTCACTACCATGACACCAACAGGCTCAGAGCGCGTACGCTCTGCATTTGGTGACGATGTGTACCATGTCTACCTTCCTTATGATTTACCCGGCTCAGTTAATCGTTTTCTTACAACGGTTGATCCGAAATTGGTGATCATCATGGAAACAGAGCTGTGGCCAAATCTTATCTCACAGCTTTATCGTCGCAAAATCCCATTGATTATTGCTAATGCTCGCTTATCAGAGCGCTCAGCGGCGGGTTATCAAAAACTAGGTAATTTTGTTAAAACTATGCTGAGAAAAATTACCTTAATTGCTGCCCAAAATCAGGAAGATGGCGAACGTTTTATTGCTTTAGGGCTAAAACGCTCACATCTGCATATTACCGGTAGCTTAAAGTTTGATATCTCGGTCACCCCTGAACTCGCTGCTAAAGCCGTGGCATTACGCCGCCAGTGGGCAGCACATCGCCCTGTCTGGATAGCCACCAGTACCCATGAAGGGGAAGAGGCGATTGTCTTAGATACCCATAAAAAATTACTGGCACAATTTCCTCAACTGTTGCTGATTTTAGTTCCCCGCCATCCAGAACGTTTTGCAAAAGCAGAGCAACTTACCCAAGAGGCCGGCTTTAAATATACCCTACGCAGTAGCGATGCTATTCCCGATGCACAAACCCAAGTGGTGATAGGCGATACTATGGGAGAGTTAATGTTGCTATATGGTATTGCTGATCTGGCCTTTGTTGGAGGCAGTTTAGTCGAGCGCGGTGGACATAACCCATTAGAAGCCGCAGCCCATGCCATTCCGGTATTAATGGGGCCTTATACTTTTAATTTTAAAAATATCTGTGCCAAGTTAGACCAAGCAGAAGGGCTAATTACCGTCACTGATAGTGACTCTATGGCGACGGCAATCGCCTCATTACTCAATGATGAAGATTATCGCCGCTATTATGGACACCATGCCGTTGAGGTACTTCATGAGAATCAAGGGGCGTTATTGCGCTTATTAACCTTACTCTCTCCTTATCTGCCACCACGGAGTCACTGATGAGTGAAAATAAACGCCTCTCGGTCGTGATGATCAGTAAAAACGTTGCGGATGTTATTGAAGCATGTTTAGACTCGGTACAATGGGCTGATGAAATTATTGTTTTAGACTCAGGGAGCGACGATGCAACTTGCCAATTGGCCCGTGAAAAAGGGGCTAAAGTATTTAGCAACACCCCATGGCCGGGGTTTGGTAAACAGCGACAATTAGCACAGCAATACGCCACAGGCGATTATATTTTTATGATTGATAGTGATGAGCGTATTACCCCTGAGTTAAAAGCCAGTATTCAAGCCGTGTTACAACAACCTGAACCGGGGGTGGTTTATAATTGTGCTCGCCGTAACCTGTTTATGGGCCGTTTTATGAAACATAGTGGTTGGTATCCCGATAAAGTAACCCGCCTTTATGCTCGTGAGCAGTATCAATATAACGATAATTTGGTTCATGAATCATTAGAAACCCAAGGTGCAACCATTAAAACTTTATCAGGGGATCTGCTGCATCTTACTTGTCGTGATTTAATCGAGTTCCAACAAAAACAGCTAAAATACGCTAAAGCATGGGCACAAGAGCGCAATCAGCAGGGTAAAACCACCCGTTATAGCGCCATTATTAGCCATACGCTGGGGGCGTTTTTTAAAACTTGGTTACTGAGAATGGGTATTTTAGATGGAAAACAGGGATTAATATTGGCATTTGTTAATGCACAGTATACCTTTAATAAATACGCCTCGTTATGGGAACTTAGCCGGAAAAACCGTGAATATGAAAAATAAAGCTATCTACCCTGGAACCTTTGATCCCATCACCTATGGGCATATTGATATTCTCACTCGTGCTGCGGGTATGTTTGACACGGTGTTATTAGCTATTGCTGCCAGTGCCCGTAAAAACCCTATGTTTAGTTTAGAAGAGCGTGTCGCTTTAGCAAAAGAAGTCACCCAACACCTGCCTAATGTGGAAGTTGTCGGCTTTTGTGAGCTAATGGCGAATTTTGCTAAAAAACAGCAAGCGACCATTTTGATCCGTGGCGTACGCTCGGTTTCTGATTTTGAGTATGAGTGGCAACTGGCGAATATGAACCGTCATTTTGCCCCAGATCTCGATAGTGTCTTTTTGTTGCCTTCACAAAATCTCTCTTTTGTTTCTTCTTCACTGATCAAAGATGTGGCACGTCATGACGGCGATGTATCGACTTTTTTACCTGAAGTGGTTGCTACAGCAATGCTACAAAAACTCGGTAAGCGTTAATCGGTTATTTCACCATGTTGGCAATGTCGGCAAAAGAAAGTGCTACGTTGCCCCTGCTTAATACTTTCAATAGTATGACCACAAATTAAGCACGCTTTATCTTTGCGCCCGTAGACAAATAGCTCTTGGGCAAAATAACCTGGTTTACCATCAGATTGTAGAAAATCTTTTAAGGTGGTTCCCCCTTGTTCTATCGAGCGAGTTAATACCGTTTTAATGGCATTAACCAATACGTCACACTCTTGCTCGGTTAAGCTACTGGCTTTTCTATCTGGCATGATCCCTGATGAAAAGAGTGCTTCGTTCGCATAAATATTGCCAACACCCACCACCAGTTTGTTATCCATTAGCCATGGTTTGATGGCGATTTTTTTATTTTTGCTCTGTTGATATAAATATTGCGCGTTAAATTGCGCCGAAAGCGGCTCTGGCCCTAGATGGGCTAATACGGAGCTGGTGGCTAAATCTTCACACCATAGCCATGCACCGAAACGACGCGGATCGGTATAGCGTAGTACTTTGCCATCACGAAACACTAAATCAATATGATCGTGTTTCTCTTCAGGCTGCTCTTCTGGCAATATACGTACACTGCCGGACATGCCTAAATGAACAATGATCCATCCTTGATTTAATTCAATTAACAGATATTTAGCGCGCCGTTTAACACTTAAAATCGGTTCATCCAGCAAGGTTTTGATTTTTTCAGAAACAGGCCAACGTAATTTACTGTTACGCACTATTGCGTAGTGCAAGATATTGCCCACTAGATGAGGCTCAATACCTCGGCGACTGGTTTCAACTTCTGGTAATTCTGGCACAAGTCACCCCATTATTGTCACTTGAGAAATACAGCGATAACATCATTTTTATTGTATGATGAGCCACTCATCCCCACAAACCGCTAGAGCAATATAACATAAAGGACAGTGGTAGCTTATTATGATGTTGTTTAAAGACGATAGTAAAAAATCTTTATGGAATTTATCCATTATTGGACTTTACATTATATTGATCTACTTACCCGATATCACTCGCTATAAAAATATAGTGATGGGGTTGATTGGTGCAACGGCACTTTGGTATCTGGTGCGTGATTTTCGCACTATTGGTCAGATTTTTAAAAATAATCTCGCCTATGCGCTGTTTTTCTTATTGCTCGCCATTGGCTATTCAGTCGTGATTTCCGTAGAGCCCGCACTGAGTCTAAAAGAGATTAATAAGCCGATTTTAAATGGCTTACTGCTCTTTGCCATTGCGTTTCCCATTGTATTGTATAAAGAAACTCCTACGGCAATTGCGAAGATGGTGATGGTGTCATTCGCCATGGGTTTATTGGTGATTATGGCAAAAGAGTTAGTGCAGTATTATTTGGAATATCAGCAAAATCTTTTGCCTTTTACAACAAAAAGTCAATTAGCGCATAGAGAAATCTCTTATGCTCTGCTATTTTTCTTTCCTATTATATTGGCCTTATGGGCATTGAAAAAAAATCATTCGATAATTAATTGGCTTTTATTAAGTGTGGTTAGCCTATTATTTTTATTTGCAATCTTAGGGACATTAGCACGCGGGGCTTGGGTCGCATTAGCGATTAGTACATTACTTATCTTAATCATTAATCGCCAGTGGATATTTACTTTACTCAGCATGGGTATCTGCGTTGCGCTCTTTTTCGGTGTAACACAATTACCTAATAACCAATTTATTAACGCCAAACTTAAACATAAACTATCGCAAACCAATAGCGGACTAAGATTTGATGGAGGCACCCAAGGCTCAGCCTTAGATTTGATCTTAGAACAACCTATTAAAGGCTATGGTTATGGTAATCAGCTTTACCATAATGTTTATAATCAGCAAGTAAAACAGCATAAAAACTGGGTCTTTAAAAAATCCATTGGTCCCCATAATGTATTTTTAGCTTTCTGGTTTGCCGGCGGTATTTTGGGGTTAATAAGTCTACTCTATTTTTGCGCGTCTTTTATCGCTCAGGGTATTCAACTGATCCGCAAAAATCAGGGGATTATTCGCCAAGCAGCGCTAGTGTTATTAATATCGTTTTTAGGGGTTTATGTACTGCGTGGATTATTTGAAAATGCCTATATTAATCAAGTGGGTATTTTATTAGGGTTAATGTTAGCATTGCGCTATTCATTATTAAATCAGCCCTCAGCAACACCGCCCCAAGAAGATACATCCGTTAGCTAATCAGTTTATTGATGGTATGTAAAATCGTCTCTGCCCGTTTATCCCAGTTGTAATAATTTTCAACTAATGAGCGGGCGTGATTGATTTTCTCACTGGTACGCTGTGGCTCTTCTCTTAGTAATTTAATTTGTTGGGCAAAACTCTGCGCATCACCACTATCAGCAAAACTTACCGCTTTTTCATCCACCACATCACGAATTGATGGAAAATCTGAAATAACCACCGGTTTTCTCATCGCCATATATTCAAACAGTTTTAACGGAGAGGTGTAGCGACTACCGATACTGGTTAAGGTTAAAGGCAACACACAAATATCATGTTGAGCAATCGCCTGAAAGCGTTGTTTAGGATCGATAAAACCAAGAAAGTTAACTTTCTCTTTTACATCCATCTCCTTAGCAAGCAATTGTAGCCCTTTAATTTGCTCAGCCGTTCCACCGGCAATATTCAGTCTAGCATTATCCAGATATTTCATCGCTCGCATCATGGTGGGGATCCCTTTCCATTTATGCAAACTACCTAGATAAAGTACCTCTGTTACATTATTGGTCGTAGCGGTTATATCTCTATGGCTATCTTTGTTGCTATCTGCGGCATATAAATCCACCCCATCGGGTACAATAGTAATAGGCGTGGTTACTTGATATTGCGAAATAATATCGTCCCTTAACAGCGAGGTCAGCACAAATACTGCCGTTGCGCGACTGTATACCAACTTCTCCATTTTTAGCAGTTTATGGTATTTCAGGCGATTTTTTTTCGTTTCAAAAGAGTGCGACTCTGCAAAAGATTGCGCAAAAATCTCATGGCTTTCGAAAAAAAGCGGAATATCTGCATGATTTTCAGCCAGATAGCAGGCCAGTTTTAAATTACGCGTAAATAGTGCATCAACAGGGTGTTGTTTTAACCAACGTGCAATTTGTAATGAAAATAGCTTTTGCGAATTAAAGGGAAAATACCATTTACGTCTGATATCTCTTAGCGCAATTAACCGCGCATTGTTATGAATATCACGCCCGAGAATATCGCTATCTCGATACTGTCCTTTGGGGGTGACTAGCGTCACTTGTGCACCGGCACGGGCAAACGCATCAACGTTTTGCAATATTTGCAATGAAGCCACACGCAAATCGGGAACGGGATAAGGATCAAGATAGGCGATTTTCATCATTCTGTTTTTAATGCCTGTAGTAATCGTTGTGCTGAATGTTGCCAAGTATAGTGAGAAGCAATGCGTTGGCGTGCATTTTCACCCATTGCTTTACCTCTATCCGGCAATGCCCGAAGATGGTTGATGGCTTTCACCATCGCGGTTACATCACCTGGGGTTACCAATAATCCTGCACTTTGCTCATTGCCTACCACCTCAGGAATACCGCCGATATAGCTGGCAATCACCGGTTTTCCACATGCCATTGCTTCTGCAATGGTGATCCCAAATGCTTCATCGCCGATACTTGGGAAAATCCCTGCATCACAAGCGGCATAAAACTCAGGTAACATTGCATGCTCAACAGGTTGATGAAAAATAACTTGTTCAGCAACACCTTTTACCATCGCTTTATTTTTTAATTGTTCAAGCGCATCACCCGCGCCGATGATCAGTAACTTAACGTCTTCATCTCGCAATTGGGCTATTGCATCAATAGCAACACTTAAGCCTTTCCAACCGACTACACGCCCCGCAAATGCCAATAAAAACGTAGGATCACTCACCCCAAGCTGTTGGCGCAAAGATGTTGTCATAGGCTTAAACTTTGCCATATCAACACCATTATAGATAACCGCAGGAAATTGTTTAAAATGTTGCTGAATTTGCCAAGCATTAAAATGGCTACACGCAACCCAGGCAGAGATTTTTTTCGCCAGTTTACGATCGCCTTTAAAAAAGCTGGTGCCACCACTCATATAACAAAAACGTGTCGAGCAAGATTTGGGCATCATTGCAGGCCAAAAGAAATCAAACGGCTTGGTTAAAATAACCCAATCAAAATTTTGTCGAATAACATCTTGTTTAGCATAGCGAGCAAAACTATAACGTTCAACAATACGACGAAAACGACCACCGAGATCGATAACTTTCTCTCTTGGTGTATAAGGATAGGTATGAATATGAATTTGTCGGCCTGCTAGTTCATGCCTGACATCACCATTGCCCCCATAAAGATGTACCTCATGTCCCGCATCATGTAACTGTTTGGCAAGCTCCCATACTGCGGTTTGGATCCCACCATAAGACATTGTGATTGTGACATCAATTAAGCCAATCTTCATGAGTTACTGTTTCACCTTTATTCCATTTAAAATATCGCTAACGGCATGCCAAACATTGGCGACAGAAATATCAGACATACTATCTTCACGACTTGCATCGGCTAACGCAATAGGATGTTGGATAATATGACAACATGAATGTTGTAATGGCGCTAAATAACATCCGGGATGATAGCTGTGATACATGGCTACCATCGGAATACCTAACGCGCCAGCTAAATGCGTCGGCCCTGTATCAACCCCGATATAGAGCGACAAATGCGCCATAATGGCGGCATTTTCGCGCATAGAAACTTGCCCTGCTAATGCCAAACAATGCTCAGTACCTATTTTTTTCGCCAGTTCAATGGCGACTTGTTGGCTCTCTTTCCCACCTAATAACAGAAAATAGGCCTGCTCGTCATGAGTCATTATCTGTTTGGCTAACTGCAAAAAGTGTTCTATAGGCCAATCTCGGTAAGCTTTGGCAGGAAAACTTTGTAATTGTAAGCCAATAATGTGCTTATTAATTAATGCATTACTCTCTATAAACTGTTGGGCAAATTGCTTTTCTTCTGAACTAATAGAGTAGCGTAATTGCCAATTGGTTGGGTAAATTCCTAACGCATTAATTAATAAAGCACGCTCTTTTTGTGCCACCATTAACTCTTTAGGGTAAGCCACCCATGTTATGTCTGGTTGCTTTTGGTTATTTTCAGCAAAAGCCACTACATGTTGTGATTGACGGCGGGCATACTGCACTAATGAATGATCATTTCCATATACCAAAGCTAAATCATAAGGTTTATGGGGTAACCATCCTCGCCAACGGGCGCGCTTTTTCGAGAAAGGCTTAACACTAAAAATATCAGGATTGTGCTGCAAAATGCAGGCACTGCGTTTATGCGCCAATACATGAATACGGGCATTCGGCCAACGCTCTTTTAGTGCGTGGATCACCGGCGTGATCAGTAACGTATCACCAAAACGCGCAATTGCTATAACCAATATGTTTTTTGGATCCATACACTTTTTATTTAGTTTAAATGATACATTTACTTTTCAGACTATACACTAAAAAGCATTACAAATATTCATAAACAGAATGAAAATATAACATCAGATACAGGATAATTAGCCCTTAGCGACTTTATTGGATATAAATTATCGTGATTTATCTTTAAGGCTAATGGCGTTAATAAATATTTTTTCCATTTTATCTAGCATGTTATCTAAACCAAACTGAGCTTTGGCATGGGCTAATGACGCTTGCCCCATTTGTTGACGTAACTCATCAGAGGCCATTAATTTAGCAAGGTAATTGATTAGGGTTTCTTGTACTTGAGGTGCCAATGTAAAGCCGGTTTTACCATCAATCACCGCTTCACTAATTGCACCTACTGTGGTTGATATCACCGGTAATCCGCAAGCCATCGCTTGCATAATACCTTGTGGCACCCCTTCGTTACCAAAAGAGGGTAAGGCAAATAAATCCATTGCATTTAAGCAATCCGGCACATCATTGCGGTTGCCTAAGAAAAAGACACTCTCTTCTAACCCTGCAAGTTTAACCATCGGTTGTAAATTTTTACGTTGTGGACCATCTCCGACGAGAAGTAGTTGCCAGTCAGGAAATTGCAGATGCAATGTTTTCCATGCTTCTATTAGGTATTTATGTCCTTTCCATACCCGCATTGTTGCCACAATCCCTAATGTAGGTTTATTAGGCACACCTATTTTTTCTCGTGCTTGCTGTTTATTTTGTGGCGAGAACTTTTCTAAATCGATCCCCGTAGGAACTGAGGTCATTTGACTGAGCGGAAAACGATTATATTGATGTAAGGTTTGGCGTAATTTTTCACCGGTAGTGACAATATGGGCACTTGAAGACAGGTAGAGCCAACGCGTGGGCAGTGAACGAGATACATCGGTAGATACATGGCGAGTACGTACTATGGCGGGAGAGTGGCGTAATGAAGCACAAGATAGCGCAACTAACCAAGCATCTGTCGAGCTATGGGTATTAATCACATCAAATTGCTGACGATGGACTTTTAACCAATTACGCAATGCCATCAGTGCAGATCCGCGTTTTTTTTCAATCGGTAATGTGACAACCTCAATACCATAGTCAGGGGCTGCTTTGGCAATTTTTGAATTTGGACAGCAAACCAGTGTCACATGGTGCCCTCTTTGCACCATGCCTTGAGATTCTGTCAAAATGCGGATTTCTTGACCACCCCAACCACAAGACGACTCTGTATGTAAGATAGATAACACCGATTTACTCATCTGCAACTATTCACTCGATAGATAAAAAGGGCACTAGTATAACGAAAGAGTCAATAAAGATCATAATAGCTTTACTTTGTTATACTTAGCGCAAGCCAGATAACAAAAAACCCGACGCTAAGGTCGGGTTTTTTTCAGAGAACTAAAATTATTTAATTTTAGCTTCTTTATAAGTCACATGCTGACGAACAACTGGATCGAATTTTTTCATTTCCAGTTTTTCTGGCATAGTGCGTTTGTTCTTCGTAGTGGTATAGAAGTGACCTGTACCAGCAGAAGAAACGAGTTTAATTTTCTCGCGAATACCTTTAGCCATTTTTCAGCTCCTTAGTACTTCTCACCACGGGCACGTAAATCTGCTAATACAGATTCGATGCCTTTCTTATCGATCACACGCATACCTTTAGCAGATACACGCAGAGTTACGAAACGTTTCTCAGACTCAACCCAGAAACGGTGAGAGTGCAGGTTTGGCAGAAAACGGCGTTTAGTCGCGTTTAATGCGTGAGAGCGGTTGTTTCCACTCACAGGACGCTTGCCGGTAACTTGGCAGACTCGGGACATGTCTATTCTCCAAAAATCTAATCAGCTCGAGCTTTAGTATCAGGTTTGACCGCCTCGTCAGGCTTTGGAGCCCATCTCAGCAACTTTTAACGATTGAAAAACTGTGTAAACACCTCAGAAAAAACTTGCTGAGATAGGCTCTTCTCGCCAAACCCAAGATCCTCAAAGGTGGCGTAGTATACGCCCAATGGCCTCAACGCTCAAGACCCGTACAATAAAGATTGTCAATAATTTTAAAAAATATTGGCTATAACCAACCCCGTTCAGCAAAAGAAACACAGTTATCATGCCCTACCACAAGGTGATCAAGCACTTTTATACCGACTAATTGACAAGCTGTAAAAATTTTTTCTGTTATTTGCTTATCGGCAAGACTTGGCTCAGACAAGCCTGAAGGATGATTATGGGCTAAAATAATCGATGCTGCGTTCTTTTTAATCGACTGGCGAATAATTTCTCTGGGGTGAACTTCAACACGATCCACCGTTCCTTTAAACATTTCCTCACAATCGATCATTTGGTTTTGGTTATCTAAAAATAGCACGACAAATACTTCTCTATCACGCCAATTAAGGCGTTTTTGCAAATAACTTTTGGTTTCTGCGGATGAGGAGAGAATATTTTTATGCATAAACTTTGTTTTAATAAAGCGTTGAGCCATCTCATTAATGGCTTGTAATTGGGTAAATTTACCCACGCCTATCCCCTTAAAACAGCCTAATGTTTCATAATCCGCATTAATCACATGATAGAGAGAACCACACTTTCTAAGTAAAAAGTCTGCTAATTCTAATACCGATTTTTCATAGGTGCCTGTACGTAAAAAAATGGCCAATAACTCTGCATCCGTTAACGATTCTACACCATGTAACAGCAGTTTTTCTCTCGGTAAGAGTGTCTCTATGGTTGCGTTTTCCATTCTTTGTGCTCTCCCTTTTCGCCAAGCATTTAAACATCAATACGTTATAATTGGCCTATATTGTTATTTTATCTTTCAATTATTTAATTTTATCTTTCATGTAATATTTATCATAAAACAACTGTTGTTATATACAGTTAATTTACTATAAACTGTACAAGTTGAATGAAAAAGCCACAGATAAAATTTGTGCGAGGTAATACACAATAATTTATTTTATAAAACATCGTATTACATAGAATGCCTAACTCTGGCTTAGCTTGTGGTAAAATTATGGACATTTATTTATGCAATTAGGCATTTCATCATGACTACACTTCACGACAAAAAGATTATTCTGGGTATCAGTGGTGGTATTGCGGCCTATAAAGCGCCTGAGCTAGTCCGTCGTTTACGTGATAAAGGCGCTATTGTGCGCGTCGTTATGACGCCTGCAGCACATGCCTTTGTCACCCCGTTATCGCTACAAGCGGTATCAGGCTTCCCTGTTGCGGATGATTTGCTTGATCCTGCCGCAGAAGCCGCAATGGGACATATCGAACTAGGAAAATGGGCTGATCTGATTTTATTAGCCCCTGCAACCGCGGATTTAATTGCTCGTTTACGCATGGGAATGGCAAACGATCTGTTAACCACACTCTGTTTAGCCAGTGCAGCACCTATTGCGATTGCCCCAGCGATGAATCAACAAATGTATCGTGCGGCGATTACACAAGAAAATTTAACGGCTTTGGCACAACGAGGTTGTCTTATCTGGGGGCCTGACTCTGGTAGCCAAGCCTGTGGTGATGTTGGACCCGGTAGAATGTTAGATCCTCTTGAATTGGTGGCATTAGCAGAGCAACAATTTGCGATTCAACACGATTTTAAAGGTAAAAAAATCACCATTACTGCTGGCCCAACACGTGAAGCCTTAGATCCAGTACGCTTTATCAGCAACCATAGCTCAGGAAAAATGGGCTTTGCTATTGCGCAAGCGGCCGCTCAACGGGGGGCAGAAGTGACACTCATTGCCGGCCCTGTCACATTGCCGACACCTGCTTGTGTTAAACGTATCGACGTCGAAAGTGCCCAAGAGATGTATCAACAAGTGATGGATATTGCGCCATCCCAAGATATTTTTATTGGTTGTGCTGCCGTTGCCGATTATCGAGCCAAGCAGGTTGCCCCTGAAAAAATTAAAAAACAAGGTGATGAAGTAACGATAACTATGATAAAAAACCCCGATATTGTTGCCAGTGTCGGAAAAATGGTTGAGCATCGCCCATTTGTTGTCGGATTTGCAGCCGAAACCCAGAATGTGGAAGAATATGCCCGCCGTAAACGAGAACAAAAACAACTCGATTTAATCTGTGCTAATGATGTATCACTAAAAGATGCTGGTTTTAATAGTGATAACAACGCATTACACCTTATCTGGGCAAATGGAGAAACGCGTTTACCACATAGTAGTAAAACGCAACTGAGTCATCGCCTACTTGACGAGATAGCCAAACATTATGATGAAAAAAATTGACGTTAAAATCCTTGATCCACGAATTGGACAAGAGTATCCACTCCCTGCGTATGCAACAACAGGCTCTGCTGGTTTAGATTTACGTGCTTGCCTTGATGCTCCACTGGTATTAGCACCAGGACAAACTGAGCTGTTACCTACAGGTCTTGCTGTACATATTGCTGATGAAGGGTTAGCGGCAATGGTGCTTCCTCGCTCAGGCCTAGGTCATAAACATGGGGTGGTACTCGGTAACTTAGTGGGATTAATTGACTCTGATTATCAAGGTCAACTGATGGTATCGGTATGGAATCGTGGTCAACAAGCGTTCACTATTGAACCCGGCGAACGTATTGCCCAGATGGTTATCGTACCTGTTGTTCAAGCAGAATTTAATATTGTAGAAGATTTTACGGCAACAGAGCGTGGTACAGGCGGTTTTGGACACTCTGGTCGCCAATAAGCACGACGTCTTGCATTTATTTTAATATCAATGACGATATCACTCCCTTTGCACTAACACTTTTATTTAGTGCAAAGGTTTACTGATTTGTTTTGCTTTTAGCAGGGGCCTTATCAGTCATGGCAGAAGAAAAAGAAACCAAAAAGAAACGCAGAAATAGACGGGATGAAATACTACAATCGCTCGCTCAAATGTTGGAGTCTAGTGATGGTAGTCAACGTATTACTACAGCCAAATTAGCGGCTACCGTTGGGGTATCTGAAGCAGCACTTTATAGACATTTCCCCAGTAAAACAAAGATGTTTGATAGCCTAATTGAGTTTATCGAAGATAGCTTAGTTTCGCGTATCAACCTGATTTTAAAAGATGAGAAAGAAACTATCGCGCGCATTCGCCTTATTCTTATCTTGATCCTTGGTTTTGCAGAGAAAAACCCTGGACTATCTCGCATTCTTACCGGACACGCATTAATGTTTGAGCAAGATAGATTACAAGGGCGCATTAACCAATTGTATGAACGAATTGAAGTACAACTTCGCCAAGTGATTAAAGAGCGTAAAATTCGCGAAGGAAGTGCTTTTTTACATGATGAAGCATTACTCGCTTCACAACTGCTTGCGTTTTGTGAAGGTATGCTAGCACGTTTTGTACGTACTGAATTTCGTTATCATCCTACACAAGAATTTGAAGCACGTTGGCCATTAATTCAGGCACAATTACAGTGAGCAAGTAACAATGAAAGAGTGGACTCGTGACTTAACTCAATAATTTGAAAATGACATATATGCCGTTTTTTTCTTATTTGTGTTAACATGCGCTCTATTGATATCAGAGTATCTAAATAGATTTACTGGGAATGGCACTAAGCGATCCCCAATCTGTGGCAGTGGCAACGCGCCTTGTCCCTACTGTAAAAGTCCTTTTTATCTTTCAATATCTGTGATAATTATCGCAGAAAATTCATTGTACTACTCACCCCGCCCATTATTGGGCGAGGGCTTTTTTTTACAGCTATTGAGCGATTTTATTGTATTTTTGCTTTTTTAATTAATGCCATAACGTTCACGATAGGCTTTTACTGCTGGCAAATGTGCCGATAATGTCTCACTTTCAGTTAAGTAGCTAATTAAATCATCCAAAGTAATAATTGAATAAACTTGGCATTGATAATCGCGTTCTAATTCTTGTATTGCAGAAAGCGAACCACGCCCTTTTTCTTGTCTATCTAAACTAAGCAATACCCCTGACAGCGTCGCATCATGTTGTTTGATTATTTCCATCGATTCACGAATAGCCGTTCCAGCGGTAATAACATCATCAACAATCACCACATTCCCTGTTAATGGACTGCCGACTAATGTCCCTCCTTCACCATGATCTTTAGCTTCTTTACGATTAAAGCAGTAAGGTACATCCATATCATGATGTTCAACTAAGGCCACTGCGGTCGTTGTCGCGATGGGAATACCTTTATAAGCTGGTCCAAACAGCACATCACAAGGCACATGATTATCTATTAATGTTTGTGCATAAAACTGTCCCAATAAAGCCAAGTCACGCCCAGTATTAAATAAACCTGCATTAAAAAAGTAAGGACTAACACGACCTGATTTCAGCGTAAACTCACCAAATTTTAATACATTTTTTGCTAATGCAAGTTCGATAAAGTGGCGCTGGTAGGCTTTCATTTTTTTCTCCTATTAAGATTGCTTAATGACAGATTTTAGACATAAAAAAAGCGACTTTTCAGTCGCCTTAAAAAATAGAATTTATTGCTTTAGCGCCTCTTTTTGCGCTTCAAATATCTTTTCTAATCCCCCTTTCGCAAGGGCGAGTAAAGCAAGTAACTCTTCATGACTAAATGGTGCACCTTCTGCCGTACCCTGTACTTCAATCATACGGCCATCATCGATCATCACCACATTCATATCCGTTTCGGCTGCGGAATCTTCAACATATTCCAAATCGCATAATGGTTGACCATCAACGATACCCACAGAAACAGCGGCTACCATTGATTTAAGAGGGCTCTTTTTCAGCTTACCTTCTGTAACCATTTTATTTAAAGCATCCACTAACGCGACACAAGCACCAGAAATAGAGGCGGTGCGAGTACCCCCATCGGCTTGAATAACATCACAATCAACCGTGATAGTAAATTCACCCAAGGCCTTTAAATCCACAGCGGCGCGTAGTGAGCGAGCGATTAAACGTTGGATTTCCATTGTGCGGCCAGTTTGTTTACCGCGAGCGGCTTCACGAGCATTACGACTGTTAGTGGCGCGAGGAAGCATGCCATATTCTGCAGTCACCCAGCCTTGCCCTTGTCCTTTAAGAAAACGAGGTACACCCTCTTCTACAGTGGCATTACACAAGACTTTGGTATCACCAAATTCAACTAATACAGAACCTTCAGCATGTTTTGTATAGTGGCGAGTAATGGTAATCGGACGTACTTGGTCTGCTTGTCTGTCTGCTGGACGCATGGTGTTATCTCCGCTTTCTCTGACATATTGGGGGCGCATTATACGACCTAAAACGGCTTATGCCTATCCTTGTGTTGATACCTAGGGTTATAATCGTTACATCATTTACAATATTGAGACCCTATTATGATCCGTAGTATGACCGCTTTCGCTCGTCGAGATATCAAAAAAGAGTGGGGTAGCGCCGCATGGGAACTGCGTTCCGTTAATCAACGTTACCTTGAAACATATATCCGTTTACCTGAGCAATTACGTAGTTTAGAGCCTGTTATTCGTGAACGTCTACGTAATCGCTTAACACGCGGTAAAATAGAATGTAACTTGCGTTTTGAACTCAATGCTCACTCACAAGGTGAACTGACTTTGGATGAAAATTTAGCAAGGCAACTGATTGTTTCTGCTAACTGGGTAAAAAGCCAAAGTCATGAAGGTACTATCAGCCCATTTGATATTTTACGTTGGCCTGGGGTTATCTCAGCCCAAGAGCAAGATTTAGATACCATTGGTAGCGAACTATTAGCAGAGCTTGATGTAGCTATCGATGCCTTTATTGCAAGTCGAGAAGCTGAAGGTCAAGCACTCAAAACGCTGATTGAGCAACGTTTAGATGCCGTAAGTGCTGAGGTCGTAAAAGTAAGAGCACAGATGCCCGAAATTCTCCAATGGCAACGTGAGCGCTTAACCAGCAAATTAGAAGAAGCACAAGTTCAAGTTGATAATAATCGTTTAGAGCAAGAATTAGTGATGTTAGCGCAACGCTTAGATGTCGCTGAAGAGCTTGATAGATTAGATGCCCACGTTAAAGAAACACGCAAAATTCTCAGTAAAAAAGAGGCTGTCGGTCGTCGCCTTGATTTTATGATGCAGGAGTTTAATCGTGAATCCAATACACTAGCATCCAAATCAATTAATACGGATGTCACCAATTCCGCTATTGAATTAAAAGTATTAATTGAACAGATGCGAGAGCAGATCCAGAATATTGAATAGTGTTTGACCCATCTAAGAATGCCTTAAAAGCCCTGTTATTTTATTGTAAATAAAGGGCTTTTTTATTTTTCCCGTCCAAATCGGTTTGCAGATGTCCGTTACCAACTACCCGTATAGTTTCACTTACTCATTAAACGTTAAACGCCGATTTTTTCATGGCTTGCTCAGCTCGGCTGATCCCTAGCTGCTTAGCAACGGTTTGCCATTGCTTAACCGCAATTAATACTTCATCGTAAATTTGCGTAGCTTGGGTTTGTGAAAGTCGGAAGAAATCTTTTACATCAAACGCTAATTGGTAGTCTAAGGCGTTGTCTGCATCGGTAATATTCAGATGCAGGCCATGCTTACCCACTATCGGGTTTAAATCATAAGCAGGTGATAGCTTCCAACCATTCTTTGTTAATAAAAATCCATGGTTACGCAGGTGATCATCCGTGTTGGACACCGCAATATTAAACACGATACGTCGCCATAACTGTGCTAAATCAGCTTCGGTTTGTGCACCACAATTGGAAATAAATTCAGCAATCTCTAAATAGCTAGCACCTTGAGATTGTTCACCATCATAGTATTGAAGCTGTGTCATGGCCGATGAAAAATGCAGCCGCTTTTCACCCTCGCGGTCAAACCGTTTTGTTAAAAAGGTATGATGCCCTGAGGAAAACTGCCTAATCTCACTTGGAAACATGTCAACACCTGCCGCCAAGGCCAATTCATAACAGAGCATCTCCCACGCCCCCACGTCATGGGTATCATTTAAATTGGGAAACTTGGCAATCCACAAGTGGCCTTGTTCATCTGTCACACAAGCCTTAGGTCTTGCACCACCTAATGATGAGCCTGGAGAAATCAGCATTTTTAACCAGCGATAATACTCGTCACTGTCGATGTTATCGTCTTTTTCAATCTGCATGGCTGCGTGCTCTAGCTCTCGTAGAGAAGTCATTGGCGGCGCAGTAAATTCAGAATTGTCGTCCAAAAAAGCATTCGAGCCTGCTCGTTTAAATCGAATACCCCCCATCCGGTAAGAATCGTGCACACCCAACAAGTAATCCAATTCGTTTAATCGACTTGTTGCTCGAATACCTTTGCGCGCTTCAATGGCTGCACGCCGCTGCATTAAAATACGTCCCCATCTATCGGGCGATGAATCGAGAAATGCACGAAAGTTTTTATCGGCTTCATCGTTGTAAAGTTCACCGGAGTGAAGCGTTAGGATTGGATCAATTTGCAAACGATAGGTTGAGGTTAAAAATGTTTTATCGTAGGCAAAACTAAACACGCCACCTCGGCTTGAATCGCTGTAAGCAAGCTGCCCAATTAGCAAAGGCGCTTCAATTGGTTGCCAGTCAGCATAGACTTCGACGATTGTACGGCTCATCTTGAACCTTCCAGTAATTTTATATTTTGCAGCTTAATACCCACTTCATCATGGGCAGCCATTTCTGCAAAGTTGCTTTCCATGCCAAGGACGGCCATCACTTTTAAGTAAGTGCCTATGGCAACGCCCGGATCACCTGCGAAGACTTTGTTCACGGTTTTATGATCAAAGCCTGTACGTTCACACAACAGCTTTTTTGTAAAACCACGTCGTTTCATCGCTAACAATAGGTCTTCACCAAAATGAGTCAGGATTTTGCGCTGCTTTGGAAACAGTACATTGTGCAAATCACGCTTAGCCATATCACCAATCCAAGGGACTATAATCCCATTATTTAATCATTACTAGGAATATAGTCCAACTTTGAAGTCCTAGCAACTCCAACAAGTTAAATATGGGACTATATTCCCATTTTACTCAATATAATTGGATTTATATCCTACTTTTAGGTTTAGTTTGCATGCTGGTCAAGGCGATGATGTGGATCCCTGAATACCAAAGGACACCAAATTACACTTTTACGCGTAAAAGTGTGAAATGCAAGTTGAGTACTCGTCTATGCGTTTTACAGAACGGGAAAAGCGCCTTGCCGATTCTGAGCCAAGACTCCAACAGAGATCTGTTCACCTGAGCTTAACATTGCGACGGATCACTCACCAATGCGAAGATAGCATTTATCATTCCGTTTAAAAGCAAATCTGTAACGCTATCATTTAGCTAGAGCTTGTCTAATAAACCCTTTATTTTGCGCCAACAACTGTGTTGCTTGTTGTGCATCTACGCCGGCTAAAATCATCAAGATCGCTGTTTTACAATGACGTTGGCATTGTGCTAGTGCTTGTTCAGCTGTGGCTCGTTCACACTCTGTCGCTTGCATCACAATACGAATTTGGCGCTCAATTAATTTGGCATTAGTGGCTTCAACATCCACCATTAAATTACCAAATACTTTACCCATCTTTATCATGGCACCTGTGGTTATCATATTTAATACCAGTTTTTGTGCTGTGCCTGCTTTCATACGTGATGAGCCAGTTACCACTTCAGGCCCCACAATCGGCGTAATGGCAATATCGGCACGTTGCGCTATGGGACTATCAGGATTACAACTAATTGCCCCGGTCACCGCACCTAGTGAGCGTGCATATTCTAATGCGCCAATCACATAAGGCGTTCGACCACTGGCTGCAATCCCAACTAGTACATCCTTAGCATTAAAATTAAGCTGGCGTAAATCCTCTGCCCCCAATTGGACATTATCTTCTGCATTTTCAACCGCTTGTAAAATGGCTTTGTGTCCCCCGGCAATTAAGCCAATCACCATATCATGGGGGGTTCCATAGGTTGGAGGACATTCACTGGCATCTAAAATTCCCAAACGACCAGAAGTACCTGCACCGCAATAAATTAATCGACCACCTTGAGAAAATGCTGTTACAACCTTATCCACCAGCCGTGCAATATGGGGTAATGTGGCTTCAACCGCAAAAGGCACTTTTTTATCTTCATTATTAATGACTTTTAGCATTTCAAGTGTTGAAAGTGTATCAATATGTTCACTGTGATGATTGCGACTTTCCGTGACAAGATTGCTAAGGTCAATAGCCATTATTACTCTCCAAATATTATTAATTATTTGATTAAGACAAAGAAATTAACTGCTTTTATACCACTATTATTGGTAATATTTTCAAAATCATTATAAACGGTACTCTACATGACATTTATTAAATCTATTTCGACCTTTATCAGTCTAATAACACTTTTTTGCTCATTTTCTTTACACGCTAATTTCGAAGAGCAAGATAAAAAATTATTTGAAGATACCCGCAAAGAAGCACTAAACCATAATGCACTCGCTCAATATCAGTTAGCCGAAATGTATTTACTGGGGGATGGCGTAGAAAAAAACCTGCTAAATGCACAGCTGTGGGCAAATGAAGCAATAAAAAGTGGCTATGCCGATGCCTATGCGCTCCTTGCTGACATTTACCTCTTTAATGCCGACCCTTATTTTAAAAGCTATTATGTCGAAGCAAAAGAGTTAGCCACCACTGCCGTTAATAAAGGAAGCATGAGAGGAAAAATCAGCTTAGCAACCGCGCTTATTGCCCCTTTATCTGGTGAATTAGATTATCAGCAAGCGATGGTATTACTTGAAGAAGCCACACAAGCGCATCAACAAGAACTTGTTTATGCCCCCATTTGGTTAGGTATTTTATATAGTGGTATAGGTAATATTCCTGTCGATATGGAAAAAACCAATAAATTATTTGCACAAGCCAATGAAATGACATTTGAAGGATTTGCTCAAGCAATGGCCTCTTTTATGTTCTCAGGTCAATATCATATTATCGAGCCCAACAAACAAAAAGCAGATGCATTTATGAAACAAGCCTGTGAAGAAGCGAGAAAAGTTGGCAATGAATTTTATTGCCAACCAGAATTAAATTAACCGAAATTAAAGCTAATAAATGCCCCTAGCTCAGAAAAGGGATGGTTATGCTTATATCATCTCTTTTCTATTCATCTCGACGTGACACCTATTTTTTACAACGCCATACGGTATTCAATTACACCTGGTTTTTCAGCCACCCAATCATACAGACGTTGACCCCGTAAATTGGTTTCCTGTGTATGCCAGTACAAACGAGCACAATTACGTTGTTTAGCCTGTTGATTTACAAAATCGATTAATTTTTTCCCCACATGACAACCACGAGCTTCAGGTGAAACAAACAAATCTTCGAGGTAACAAAAATCACTTTCAGCCCAAGTTGAACGATGAAAAAGATAATGAACAAAACCCAGTATTTTTTTGCCATCTGTTGCAACAGCACAGTAAATCGGCTCTTTCTCATCAAAAAAGCGCGCCCATGTTTTTAATGTTATCTCTTCTGATAATTCAACGTTATAAAATTCCTGATAACTTAACCAATATGGTAACCATTGAGCATAATGCTCTTGCTCAATAAGTTGAACGGAAACTGCCATCGATATTGTGCTCATTTATTTACTTCCTTTTACTTTCATCAACGCGATAAAAAGATATCACTCGGCCTGTTATTGCTGTCATAGTACGTTTAATTCTGGCTCTTAATAAGGTACACTTTTTGTGTTTTTATAGGATCCACTTTATGAAACAGAAACCAACAGCTTATTTCCCTAACCTTGTATTAGAAGAAGGGTCTATTAGCTCACAAGTCTATTACGCCGTTAGAAAGGCTATTTTAGAAGGCGTTCTATCTCCGGGTAGCCGTCTACCGTCAAGTCGCACATTGGCTGAAATGATGTCGATTTCTCGCAATTCTGTTATTGCCGGATTTGAACGTTTAATTGATGAAGGCTATTTATTTACTCGTCGCGGGTCGGGCACTTTTGTTACGAATACCATTCCTGATAGCATTCATTCCAATCAGTGGGTTAAAACACCCCTGCCGACGTCTTCATTGCATATCGATAATGAATTAGGAACACTTAATCCTAATTTGCAAAAGATGCATGCTTTTTGGCAACAATCACAACTAAATACCAATAGTCGCTTTATGTTTCATGTGGGTGTTGGGTGTATTGATCTTTTCCCCCATGAGCTTTGGGGAAGATTATTAGGACGAGTTTGGCGACACTCCAAAAAAGAACTCGCAACCTTTAACTCGCCAACAGGCTATACACCATTAAAAAAGATGATATGCCAATATGCCCAATCAACACGTGGGCTTAACTGTCAACCTGAGCAAGTCATCATTGTCAATGGCACACAGCAAGCGATTAATCTTGCTACTCGAGTGCTATTACAAGAGGAAGATACTGCTTGGTTAGATGATCCTGGTTATGACAGCGCTCGAGCTATCTTTACATCGTATGGTATAAAAATACACCCCGTTCGTTCAGATAGTGACGGTATGGATATTTCTCAAGCTATAGACCAATGCCCGCAAGCAAAACTAGTTTTCACCACACCTTCACATCAATTCCCTTTAGGTAATACTCTTTCACTTTCACGTCGTATTGCCTTATTAGAGTGGGCATCGTCCAATAACATGTGGATCTTTGAAGATGATTACAATAGCGAATTTCGCTATCACACTAAACCCATTCAAGCTCTACAAGGATTAGACAAACATCAGCGGGTTATTTATGCCGGAACCTTTTCAAAAATGATGTACCCGGGATTTCGTTTAGGCTTTTTAGTGGTACCTCCATCTTTAATTGACAGCTTTAAAGTCGCTAAATACTACACCGACTCTCATTCTGGTTTTTTAGAACAAGCAACATTAGCGCTATTTATATCTCAAGGACATTATGCTCGCCATGTTAGACGGATCAGAAAAGCCTGTTATGAACGTTATCTAACGTTAACCAATACGATAAAAAAGTATCTCTCTCACATTTTTCGTATTGAACCGACTGATTC
The DNA here is from genome assembly GCF_009915195.1 of Proteus sp. G2674. Taxonomy (NCBI): domain Bacteria; kingdom Pseudomonadati; phylum Pseudomonadota; class Gammaproteobacteria; order Enterobacterales; family Morganellaceae; genus Proteus; species Proteus sp. G2674. The sequence continues at coordinate 103,992 of NZ_JAABLS010000040.1, read as the reverse complement.
TGGCATCCATATTGTCTGCTGGTTACAGTCTGGTTATACAGAAGAATATATTGTGAAAGAGGGACGGAAAATTGGGTTAGCCATACAGCCTTTATCGCGTTATTGTATTCAATCTTATCCTAAACAGGGTATATTATTAGGGTATGCCGCACACCATCCCTCTGAAATTGAAAAAAATATTATTTTGCTTGCTCAAGCTTTATCTAAATAAATAACATTTATTCTTATTTATCATTTTCACTATAAAAATCGAATAAGATTTCTATTTACCCTATTTTATTTTTGGGGTGCAATAATAAACCCAAGCAGGCGGTACATTTAACATCACACGTTTTTTCTCTAAATGAAAATAACGAGATAATGTTTTTTCATATCGAGTGGTATATTGAAACAACACAAAACAACCTTGGGTTTTTAATAATTCGCTATGTACCCGCTTTAAGATTTTTAACCCTAACCTTCTGTTAATAGACAAGAAAGGCAACCCAGAAATAATCATATTATAATGACTATCTAACTTTTCAGCCGACGCTGTATAGATGGTTAAACGGGGATCATTAATCTTATTCAGCTCATTAGCGAATGCTGGCTCTATCTCAAAAACATCTAATACCGAGTTTGATGACATACGTTTTAAGATCTGTTGCGTAATCACCCCAGTACCCGCACCTAATTCGGCGATTTGGATATCTTGTTGCCAATTTAATTTATTGAGCATTTCATAACATAACCAACGTGATGAAGGCGCAATAGTTCCCATTGTGGTAGGAGACAGTACAAACTGCTTTAAATATGAATAATAGGTTGATAATGGAAAGTAGGTTGATAAATCCATCTTGCGCCCCCTAAAGCTTTTATCTAGATAAAATAAAAATCAGATAAAATGAAGTACATTCATCGTTATTTTTTATTTATGAATTTATGTCATCTCACTAATGACGGATTTCAGTATAAAGCTTGGAGCTATCTCTAAGTAAATACGTTTTTCTTATATATTACACTATTTTACATTTTTCTATTTTTATCATTGTTTATTAGACAAGAATATAAATTTATTTATCAAAAAAATGAAATAAGTCATAACGGAATCATCTTAATCTTTTTTATAAATGATTTATGCTTAATGTTCACTTAATTAATGGCGCATTATTTTTAACAAATTCGTGATATTTGTTCGTTCTGTGGTTTCCTTTTGTTAACTCTATGCAGACTATTAGAAACACTTCTAATTCTTTGGTAAATAATCAATAAATTCACTTGCACCTCTCTCTATATTTTGTCAGGTTAGTGTGAAGTCTCTCACTATTCCTACAGACAAAGACAGGGTAATTACAATGAAAAATGTTGGTTTTGTGGGCTGGCGTGGTATGGTCGGCTCCGTTTTAATGCAAAGAATGGTTGAAGAACGTGATTTTGATGGGATAAACCCTGTTTTCTTCACCACTTCTCAATTAGGTGAAGCAGCACCTGCTTATGGCAATCATCGTAGTACACTGCAAGATGCTTATGATATTGATACGCTCGCCTCACTCGATATCATTATCAGTTGCCAAGGGGGTGATTACACCCATGATATTTATCCCAAACTACGTCAAGCGGGTTGGCAAGGTTATTGGATTGATGCGGCATCTGCACTACGCATGAATGATGATGCGGTGATTATTCTTGATCCCGTTAATGGTCAACATATCCAAGATAGCCTCAATAAAGGCATTAAAACCTTTGTGGGGGGAAACTGCACCGTAAGCTTAATGTTAATGTCTTTGGGCGGACTTTTTGCTAACGACTTAGTTGAGTGGGCTAGTGTCTCCACTTACCAAGCCGCATCCGGCGCAGGTGCGCGTCATATGCGTGAATTATTGTCACAAATGGGTGCATTACATAACCAAGTGGTTAAAGAGCTAGAAAATCCAGCCTCGGCAATTTTAGATATTGAACGTAAAGTCACTAACTTTACTCGCAGTGGTACTATGCCGACAGAGCAATTTGGTGTTCCACTGGCAGGTAGCTTAATTCCTTGGATTGATAAACAATTGGAAAATGGTCAGAGCCGTGAAGAGTGGAAAGGCCAAGCTGAAACCAACAAGATCTTAAACACCGGTTCAAATATCATTCCTGTGGATGGTCTTTGTGTGCGTATAGGTGCATTACGTTGTCATAGCCAAGCATTCACCTTAAAACTGAAAAAAGATTTGCCGGTTAACGAAATTGAGCAATTGCTTGCCCAACATAATGATTGGGTAAAAGTAGTGCCAAACGATCGTGAATTAACAATGCGCGAATTAACCCCAGCAGCCGTAACGGGCACATTAAGTACCCCTGTAGGACGCATTCGTAAACTGAATATGGGACCTGAATTTATTTCTGCCTTTACAGTGGGTGATCAGTTGTTATGGGGTGCTGCAGAGCCACTTCGTCGTATGCTGAAGATTTTAGCTTAAAACACAACGAATATTATAAATATAAAAAACCCGCTAACCTATTGAATTAGCGGGTTTTGTTTGACTCAAGAAAACGTTATTAGATATCGATGTTTTCTGCTTTTAGTGCATTCTCTTCGATAAAGGCACGACGAGGTTCAACAGCATCACCCATTAAGGTTGTGAATAACTCATCGGTAGCAATCGCATCTTTCACAGTGACTTGCATCATACGACGTGTATCTGGGTTCATGGTGGTTTCCCATAATTGTTCTGGGTTCATTTCACCAAGACCTTTATAACGCTGTACAGCAAGACCACGACGTGATTCTTTGGTTAACCATTCTAGGGCTTCTTCAAAGCTTGAAATCGCCTGACGACGTTCTCCACGCTCAATATAGGCCCCTTCTTCAATCAGGTTACCAATAATATCGCCCAAATTAGTAATACGTTGATATTCACTACTATGAATAAAATCGTAATCCAATTTATAGTCTGTATCGATACCGTAAGTACGAATGCGTAATACTGGCTCAAATAAACGATTTTCTTCGTTTTGTGTGATGGTATAGCTGTAAGTACTGCTTTGCTCTTCCGCGTTATTTAAACGGTTCACCAAGCCACTCATCCACTCTTCCACTTTCGCTTTATCAGAGAGATCTTCTTCTGTCAGCGTTGAGTGATAGACCAAGCTATTTAACATACTCAGTGGATAGAGACGCTCCATACGACGAATAATTTTATGCGCAGCATGGTAGTCAACAACCAGTTTTTCTAATTGTGCACCATGCATAGCAGGGGCATGTTCACTGATGTAAAGCGCTGCACCATCAAGCGCAATAGACATCAGATATTCATCCATCGCATCATCATCTTTAATGTATTGCTCTTGTTTCCCTTTTTTCACTTTATAGAGAGGTGGCTGAGCAATAAAGATATGACCACGTTCGATAATTTCTGGCATTTGGCGATAGAAGAACGTCAGTAATAATGTACGAATGTGAGAACCATCGACGTCCGCATCCGTCATGATAATAATGCTGTGATAACGCAGTTTATCTGGGTTATATTCATCACGGCCAATACCACAACCCAATGCCGTGATAAGCGTTGCCACTTCTTGAGATGCCAGCATCTTATCAAAACGCGCTTTTTCAACGTTTAAGATCTTACCTTTTAACGGTAAAATCGCTTGCGTTTTACGGTTACGCCCTTGTTTTGCCGAGCCACCCGCAGAGTCCCCTTCCACTAAGTAAAGTTCAGAAAAAGCAGGATCACGCTCAGAGCAGTCCGCCAATTTACCCGGTAAACCACCTAAATCGAGTGCGCCTTTACGACGCGTCATCTCACGTGCTTTACGCGCAGCTTCACGGGCACGAGCGGCATCAATAATTTTACCGACAACAATTTTTGCGTCAGTCGGATTTTCTAATAGATATTCCACCAGCTTCTCATTCATCAGCGTTTCTACCGCTGTTTTAACTTCAGAAGAAACCAGTTTATCTTTCGTTTGTGATGAGAATTTCGGATCAGGTACTTTAACAGAAATAACCGCAATCAGGCCTTCACGAGCATCATCACCCGTTGCACTGATTTTCGATTTCTTATTAAAGCCTTCTTTATCCATATAGTTGTTTAGCGTACGGGTCATTGCGGTACGGAAACCAACTAAGTGAGTACCACCATCACGTTGTGGAATATTATTGGTAAAGCAATAAACGTTTTCTTGGAAACCATCATTCCACAGCATCGCCACTTCAACACCAATACCATCTTTCTCTGTAGAAAAATAGAATACATTTTGGTGAATAGGGGTTTTATTACGGCTTAAGTATTCAACGAATGCTTTGATACCACCTTCATAGTGGAAATGATCTTCGCGGTTATCACGTTTATCAATTAAACGAATAGAGACTCCTGAGTTTAAGAAGGAGAGCTCACGCAGACGTTTCGCTAAAATATCATATTGGAATTCAGTCTCACCTTTAAAGGTATCAAGACTTGGCCAGAAACGAACAAAGGTCCCTGACTTATCTGTTTCACCAATCACTTTTAAGCGATCGTCAGGTACACCTGAACGGTAAATTTGTTGATGAATTTTACCATCACGATGGATAGTCAGTTCAAGTTTTTCAGACAACGCATTAACAACGGAAACCCCTACACCATGCAGCCCACCAGAGACTTTATAGGAGTTATCATCGAATTTACCACCCGCATGCAGAACCGTCATAATCACTTCTGCTGCAGAAACGCCCTCTTCTTCATGAATACCCGTTGGAATACCACGGCCATCATCGCGAACAGAGACTGAGTTATCTGAATGGATAGTGACAATAATCTCATCACAGTAACCCGCGAGGGCTTCGTCGATAGCGTTGTCGACCACCTCGAAGACCATGTGATGCAGACCGGTTCCATCATCTGTATCCCCGATATACATCCCCGGGCGCTTACGCACCGCATCCAGCCCTTTTAATACTTTGATACTTGAGGAGTCATATGTATTCGACATCAACGTTTCTCGCTTTATTCCTATGGTTTAACCTCTATTTTGCCATGTTCTACGCTAAATAGCCTGCTATTTACATCTAGCATATCTTTAACTTGCCCAGAGGTGATTGCACTGACAAACACCTGAGCTTGCGTAGACTTTAAACGCTCGGCTAACAACTGGCGCCGATTTGCGTCTAATTCAGAAGCAAAATCATCGAGCAGATACAGGCATCTTTGCCCATTCTTACGAGTGAAATATTCACCTTGTGCCAGCCTTAATGCACACATTAACAACTTAAGCTGACCCCGTGACAACATATCTTCTACCGGAGTGCCGTTAGCACGAATACGTAAATCCGCTTTATGAGCACCTAACGAGGTATATGATAACACTTTGTCACGTTCAAATTGACGTTCTAGCAACTGTGCATAATCGGTTTCTTTATCCCATCCTCGTTGAAAACTGACTTTCAAGGTAAATTCAGGGAGAAATAATTGGCACGTTTCTTCAATATCTTTGGCGATATCTTCTGTATATTCAGCTCGCCATTGGCTTATCTGTTCTGTCAGTAAGATAAGCTCTTTATCCCAAGGTAAGAGTTGTCGATAAGACGACGCTTGCCTGAGTGCTGCATTACGCTGTTTTAAAACACGTTTTAAATCTGACCATGCAGCAAAAAATCGAGGCTCATTATGAAAACAACCCCAATCGATAAAAGCACGACGATATTTAGGCCCACCATTAAGTAATGTGAACCCCTCAGGGGTGATTAATTGCATCGGTAATAACTTCGCTAACTCTGCAATTTTATGCCCATCGCTACCATCAATACGTACCGTACTGTTACCCTCGCGATCTTTACTTAAACCAATCGAGTAACCGCGACTTTCTTCATCAAGGCCACTTAAACGCCCATGTAAAATAAACGCATTTTCATCATGCTGGATCACTCGATTCGCTTGGGCACTACGAAATGCCCGTCCATGGCCTAATGTGTAAATCGCTTCAAGTATACTGGTTTTCCCACTCCCGTTTGGTCCTACAAGAAAATTAAAACCATCCGCTAATGGCAAATCAGCCTGTTCAATATTTCTAAAATGGCGGATCAATAAACGGGATAAAATCATATTAATCGTGATTACAAGCGCATCGGCATAACAACATAAGCGGCGGCTGCACTTGCCACATTCTCAACCTGTACACTTGAAACAGCATCAGTCAGTAATAATTTTACCTCTTCACACTTGAGTGTGTTTAACACATCAAGAAGGTAGCTCACATTAAAACCGATCTCCATCTCTTCCCCCTGATACTGAACATCAACAATTTCTTCGGCTTCTTCTTGTTCAGGGTTGTTAGCGGTAATTTTTAATTGTCCATTAGTGAGGTTAATACGCACCCCACGGAATTTTTCATTCGATAAAATCGCCGCACGAGAGAACGCTTGTTTGAGGATATCACAACCTGCGATAACTGTTTTAGTCGGATTTTTCGGTAATACGCGACGATAGTCAGGGAAACGACCATCAACCAGTTTCGAGGTAAAAATAAAGTCGCCTACATGAGCGCGTAAATTATTACTGCCAATTTGTAACTGTAATAAACTCTCACCACTGCCATCAAGTAAACGCATCAGTTCAATAACACCTTTACGTGGCACAATAACAGAATGTCCGGGTAAAGATTGTCCAATATCCATGGCACAGACCGCTAAACGGTGACCATCAGTAGCAACCGTGCGCAATTCCGTGTTTTCCGTTTCAAATAACATACCGTTGAGGTAGTAACGCACATCTTGATGCGCCATTGAAAACTGTGTGGATTCAATCAAACGTTTTAGAGTGGCTTGTGGCAAAGTAAATTCAACCTCACTTTGCCAATCGTCTAAATTCGGGAAATCAGACGCAGGGAGTGTCGATAAAGAAAAACGACTTCTTCCTGAACGAACGAGTAAGCGATCACCGTCTAATTCTACGCTGATTTCTGCTCCCTCAGGTAATCCGCGCCAAATATCAAAAAACTTACGCGCAGGAACAGTCGTTGCACCGATTTCATGAGATTGGCTAAGACTCACTCTTGCCATCATCTCCATCTCAAGGTCTGTACCTGTTAGCGATAAGGTATTCTCCGTCACCTTAAGCAACAGGTTGCCTAAAATAGGTAAAGTTGGGCGACCGCCTAAAGGGCCGCTGACTTGTTGCAGCGGCTTTAGCAGCTGTTCTCGTTCAATGATAAATTTCATAGCGCTAGGATGATAATGTTCTGATTAAGTTAGAAAAATCTTCTTTGATATCGTGACTTTCTTCACGCAGTTGCTCTATTTTTCGGCAAGCATGCAGTACCGTAGTATGGTCACGACCACCAAAGGCATCCCCGATTTCAGGCAAGCTGTGGTTTGTTAATTCCTTTGCCAGCGCCATTGCCATTTGCCTCGGACGGGCAACCGATCGGGATCGTCGCTTCGACAACAAATCCGCTACCTTAATTTTATAATATTCTGCTACAGTTTTCTGAATATTATCGATAGTAACGAGTTTCTCTTGTAATGCGAGTAAATCACGTAATGCTTCACGCACAAAGTCGATGGTAATGGCTCGACCGGTAAAATTTGCGTTAGCTATTACTCGGTTTAATGCACCTTCTAGTTCACGGACGTTAGAGCGGAGTCGTTTAGCAATAAAAAACGCCACTTCATCAGGTAACTGGATTTGATTTTCGTCCGCTTTTTTCATCAAAATCGCCACACGCGTTTCTAATTCTGGTGGTTCAATGGCTACGGTCAATCCCCAACCAAAGCGCGATTTTAATCGATCCTCTACCCCGTTAATCTCTTTAGGATAACGGTCTGAGGTTAAAATAATTTGCTGATTTCCCTCTAACAAAGCGTTAAAGGTATGAAAAAACTCTTCTTGTGAACGCTCTTTATTGGCAAAAAATTGAATATCATCAATTAATAGCGCATCTACAGAGCGATAGTAGCGTTTAAAATCTTCAATAGCATTATTTTGTAACGCCTTTACCATATCTTGCACGAAACGTTCCGAATGCATATAAACAACTTTAGCATTGGCTTTACGTTCCATAATACTGTTGCCCACCGCATGCAATAGATGCGTTTTACCCAGACCCGTTCCTCCATATAAAAACAGTGGGTTATAAGCTCCTCCGGGATTATCAGCAACTTGTCTTGCAGCAGCTCTAGCAAGTTGGTTCGATTTACCTTCAACGAAATTATCAAATTTATGCTTAGGATTCACATTAGAACGATAATTAAGTTCAGGTAACTGGGATTGCGGTTGATTATCCCAGCTAGGACGCACAGGCTGGCTGTTAGTCGGTGTGGAATTAACCGCGGGATGTGTCACGGTTTTGGGAACACTCTCGGTGGTACGTGCTGATACAGGTTTATTCCCCACTTCAAAACGCAGCGAAGGGACATCAGAACCACAAAAGTCGACTAATAACGCATTAATATTATTAATGTACTTTTCTCTTACCCAATCTAACACAAAACGATTAGGTGCATACAGTGCCAGCGTGTTATCGCTTAGTTCTGCCTGCAAGGGACGTATCCACATACTAAATTCAGTGGCAGGTAACTCATCCTGCAATCGGGCAAGACAATGCTGCCAAAGCGAAAGTGACACGGCGGACTCCCCTCAAAAACAAGACTAAAAAATAAACAGGAAAAATGTGATTAAACACTTAGGTACACAACACCGTTCCTCTTCAAATCTTAATAAGGAACAACTTTGATGACCACGATTTTTACATCGTGCTTCACGATCGCAGACTGGTTGTTCTGATCGTGACGGGGGATCATATCGCAAAATGAAACGAAGATCCTCTTTCTTTTACACAGTTTTTATGGTTTTTATCCACAGGCTTACCTATTTGTGATATTTCTCCGAAATAAATAGGTAAGGGAGTTCTAGTGTACTTGAGTCACCCTATAAATAGCAATTGGGGATAACTTTCTGTCGGTAAATTTCTGCTCTTCTTATAAAGGATGATCAATTATCTGCATGATGATCCACCAAAGATCCTTGCGCTTTCACCCTGAGTCCGTATAATCTTGCACCCTGCGTGCTTGTACCAACAATTCGCCCTTTATCTTCCCTTTTTAGGGTGTCGATAAGAGCGAGCGTTGCGCATAAGTAAGGATTGATAATCGGGTTTGCTAAAAAAGACGACAAAAATCGGTACTTAAAACGTCATCTTCATTGACGCATTTGAGTGATTTTATTACAATCCCGCATCTTTCCATCATTGATGCTGCGATTGAAGTACTGGTTTGTTTATTTATTGCACTCCTGTCTGTCAACGCATTTGCTGAATCAGTAATAATATAAAGTAGGTAGAAATCGCTATGAAACGCACTTTTCAACCGTCTGTACTGAAGCGCAACCGTAACCACGGCTTCCGCGCTCGTATGGCCACTAAAAATGGTCGTCAGGTTCTGGCTCGCCGTCGTGCGAAAGGCCGCGCTCGTCTGACCGTTTCTTCGAAATAATAAAAGCTAACCATTCCGTGGTTAAGCTCGCTTTTCCAAGGGAGTTACGTTTGTTAACTCCCAAGCATTTCAATTTTGTTTTCCAGCAGCCACAGCGTGCGAGTTCACCAGAAGTTACAATTTTGGGTCGCCAGAATGAGCTGGGGCATCCCCGCATCGGTCTAACTATCGCAAAGAAAAACGTTAAACGTGCTCATGAGCGTAATCGGATTAAACGATTAGCCCGTGAATACTTTCGTTTACATCAGCATCAATTACCTGCTATGGATTTTGTGGTATTAGTAAGGAAGGGGGTAGCTGAACTTGATAACCACCAATTGACGGAAGTGTTGGGTAAATTATGGCGTCGTCATTGTCGCTTGGCTCAAAAATCCTGATCTTGCTGATTAGGGGCTATCAACTGGGGATTAGTCCTCTGTTGGGGCCTCGTTGTCGTTTCAATCCTACGTGCTCTCATTATGGTATTGAGGCATTGCGCAGGTTTGGAATGATAAAAGGTAGTTGGTTAACAGTGAAACGCATATTAAAATGCCACCCTTTACACGAAGGTGGTGATGATCCTGTCCCACCTAGAAAAAACGACGATAACAGAGAAAATTAACGATGGATTCGCAACGCAATCTTCTATTCATCGCTTTACTGTTCGTTTCTTTCCTGATCTGGCAGCAGTGGGAGGGTGATAAAGTATCACAAAACACCACCACTACTACTCAGGTCTCGCAACAAGCGGACATGCCAAGCAGTGATAGTCTTGCTGTGACTGGTAACAGCAATGAGCAGGCAAAATTGATTACCGTAAAAACTGACGTACTTGATCTTCGTATCAATACTCAGGGCGGTACTATCGATGAGGCTGATTTGTTAGCCTATCCCGCCGAGCTTAATTCAAAAACCCCTTTCCGTTTACTGGAAACTACACCTCAATTCCTGTATCAGGCTCAAAGTGGCTTAATTGGCCCTGATGGTCCAGATCAGAAATCTCGCCCTGTCTACAGTGCCACACAACAAGAATTTATCTTAGGTGAAAACCAAGATGAATTACGTGTACCTATGACTTTTGTGAATGAAGAAGGCGTGAAATTCGTCAAAACCTTTATTCTGAAAAAAGGTCAGTATGACATTGGTATTGAATACAAAGTTGAGAACCCAACAGATAAAACACTGACAATGAACTTTTATGGTCAGTTAAAACAATCTGTTAAGTTACCAGAACACCGTGATACTGGAAGTAGCAACTTTGCGCTACATACCTATCGTGGTGCGGCTTATTCATCAGATGAAACCAACTATAAAAAATATAGCTTTGGTGATATCGAAGATAAAAACCTTTCTATCACAACCAACAATGGTTGGATTGCGATGTTACAACAATACTTCGCAACCGCGTGGATCCCAGCTAAAGATAGTCAGAATAACAACTTCTACTCTATCACTTTAGATAATAAATCTATCGCACTGATTGGTTATAAATCAGCACCTATTACTGTTGCACCCAATAGCACACAGGATATCACTTCAACATTATGGGTCGGGCCTGAGATCCAGTCTGAAATGTCTGCAATCGCACCACATTTAGACCTATCTGTTGACTATGGTTGGTTATGGTTTATCTCTCAGCCACTGTTTAAGCTGCTGAAATTCCTGCACAGCTTTATCGGTAACTGGGGTTTCTCCATCATCATGATCACCTTTATCGTTCGTGGTATTATGTATCCACTCACGAAAGCGCAATACACCTCTATGGCGAAAATGCGTTTACTGCAACCAAAACTGGCGGCACTTCGTGAGCGTATTGGTGATGATAAACAACGTATGAGCCAAGAAATGATGGCGTTATACAAACAAGAGAAAGTTAATCCTCTTGGTGGTTGTTTACCGCTGATTATCCAGATGCCAATCTTCCTTGCCTTATACTATATGTTAATGGGCTCGGTTGAATTACGTCATGCACCATTTATATTATGGATCCAAGACTTATCAGCACAAGATCCGTACTATATTCTGCCATTATTAATGGGTGTGACGATGTTCATCATTCAGAAACTGTCACCAACAGCAGTCACTGATCCGATGCAACAAAAAATTATGACCTTTATGCCGGTTGTATTTACTGTATTCTTCCTGTGGTTCCCATCAGGTCTGGTTCTGTACTATATCGTCAGTAACCTAGTAACCATTATCCAGCAGCAGTTAATCTACCGCGGTCTGGAAAAACGTGGACTACATAGTAGAGACAAAAAATAAGGTCACATCAGGAAAAACCTCTTCTTTGGTTACATTCAAAGAAAAGTGACATAAAATAGTGAAGGCGGTCTAATAGGCCGCCTTCTGTTTTTTTATTTTTATACGATTAATGATTATTCTGATTAAGCGAGTTCACCATGCATAGCACTGATACTATCGTCGCTCAGGCCACACCTCCTGGAAGAGGCGGTGTTGGTATCCTACGCGTTTCTGGCCCTAAAGCAGCTGTTGTAGCACAAACTATTTTAGGCAAAGTACCTAAGCCACGTTATGCCGACTATCTTCCTTTTCGCAATGAAGATAACTCAGTGCTTGATCAGGGTATCGCCCTTTTCTTCCCTAATCCTAACTCTTTTACGGGTGAAGATGTTTTAGAACTACAAGGCCATGGTGGCCCAATTATTCTCGACTTACTCTTAAAGCGTATTCTACAAATTCCCGGTATCCGTATTGCTAAGCCCGGTGAGTTCTCAGAGCGAGCCTTCTTAAACGATAAACTCGATTTAGCGCAAGCTGAAGCGATTGCCGATTTAATTGATGCCAGTTCAGAGCAAGCAGCACGCTCTGCGATTAACTCTTTACAAGGTGCTTTCTCCTCTCATATTAATGAGATGGTCGAGTCCTTAACCAATTTACGTATCTATGTTGAAGCGGCTATTGATTTCCCTGATGAAGAGATAGACTTTCTTTCTGACGGGGTGATTGAGGGCAAACTCAATACGGTTATCAGTCAATTAGACGATGTTCGTGCGCAAGCGCGCCAAGGCAGTCTATTGCGTGAAGGGATGAAAGTCGTCATTGCCGGGCGCCCTAATGCCGGTAAATCAAGCTTATTAAATGCATTAGCGGGAAGAGAAGCGGCCATTGTCACCGATATAGCGGGTACGACACGAGATGTATTACGCGAGCATATCCATATTGATGGTATGCCATTACATATTATCGATACAGCAGGTTTACGTGAAGCCAGTGACGAAGTAGAACGTATTGGTATCGAGCGTGCATGGCAAGAGATTGAGCAAGCAGATAGAGTCCTCTTTATGGTTGATAGTACCACCACCGAGGCGACGACACCGGAAGAGATCTGGCCTGAGTTTATGGCTCGTTTACCTAGCACACTGCCGGTCACCGTTATTCGCAACAAATCAGATTTAACGGGTGAACCTGCCGAGATCACCTCGCAAGGTGACTATCCGATGATCCGTTTATCTGCCCGTGATGGAATGGGTATTGAATTACTACGCTCACACCTTAAAGAAGCCATGGGCTTTAACAGCAATACTGAAGGGGGCTTCTTAGCGCGCCGTCGTCATTTACAAGCATTAAACACAGCCGCTGAACACCTACAACAAGGCTATCAGCAATTGGTTTATGCCAAGTCAGGTGAGCTATTAGCAGAAGAGTTAAGACTTGCTCAACAAGCATTAAGCGAAATTACTGGTGAATTTACATCGGATGATTTATTAGGGCGAATTTTCTCTAGTTTCTGTATTGGGAAGTAACGACCAAACTTTACCTGCTATAGCGTGTAAATATTACTTTACCGGTTATAGCAGGTAATTATAACTCTACACGCTATAACCATTAAATCTTGATCTACACGCTATAACCGGTATATTAGATATTAACGCCTATAACCGGTAGAAGATGATGATCATAATTAATGCCTATCAACTCAGTGTGCATCTAAAAGATGTCCGATTAACAAAAAAACTGTCTCAAAGTAAAGTCGCCCAAAAAGTAGGGATCCGACAAGATACCGTGTCCAATTTTGAACTTAATCCTAATTCCACCAAACTAGAAACCTTTTTCAAACTGCTCTCCGCACTAAATTTAGAGATGGAAATTCATCCTAAAGATGCTAAAAATAATTTAGCACACAAAAGTGAATGGAAAGAGGAGTGGTAAATGGCGAGTCTTGATGTATATATGAATGAATACTATGTGGGTATCTTTACTAAAAAAAGCTCAGGTGCGCATTCATTCCAATATACTGAAGATTGGGTTAATCAACCAGGAAGTCGTCCCATCTCTCTATCGATGCCATTACAACTTCAAGAATATCAAGGAGACTGTGTCTATAATTTCTTTGATAATCTATTACCTGATAATACTGAAATTAGAAATCGTATTGTGAGTCGCTATAATGCGAACTCAAATCAACCCTTTGACCTATTAGCGGCTATCGGTGCAGATACTGTTGGTGCATTAAGGTTACTTCCTAGTGGCAGTACGCCTGCGAATATCAAAAAAATAGAATATCAAAAACTCAATGATATTGAGCTTGAAAAAATTCTACTAGGATATAAATCCAATACTCCACTCGGTATGCTTAAAGAATATACTGATTTCAGAATTTCCATCGCTGGAGCACAAGAAAAAACGGCATTACTTTTAAAAGATAATGATTGGTGTGTGCCACATAATAACACACCAACTACCCATATTATTAAACTGCCAATTGGTGTTATTGAAAGTCATTCTTATACAATGGATTTATCCAATAGTGTAGAAAATGAGTATCTTTGTACCTTGATTGCCAAAGAATTTGATCTTCCCGTCCCCCACTGCTCTATTATTAAAACAAAAAATGTTAAAGCGCTTGCTGTAGAACGTTTTGATAGAAAATATTCATCTGATAAATCGTGGATAATACGTTTACCTCAAGAAGATTTTTGCCAAATTTTAAATATACCTTCTGCGCTAAAATATGAAAATGAAGGAGGGCCTGGCATTATCGATATTATGAAATATTTACTTGGCTCATCAAATGCCGATCAAGATCGTTTTCATTTTATGAAGGCACAAGTGCTATTTTGGCTTTTGGCTGCAACGGATGGACACGCAAAAAATTTTTCTGTTTTTATCAACCAAGAAGGACGTTTCCATCTCACTCCTCTTTATGACATTATGTCCATCTATCCCAATTTCGGAGGACGAGGACTTAATCCACGAGATGCAAAACTTGCTATGGGATTAAAAGCAAGCCGAGGCAAAAAATACGCAATAGAACAAATTTTTCCTCGTCATTTCTACCAAACAGCTGAAGCTGTCGGTTTCGATCCTTCATTAATGAGCGATATTCTTCGTTATTTTTATCAAGAAATGGACGATGTCATACAACGCGTAAAACAGCAATTACCCGAGGATTTCCCTTCTGAGATTAGCAATACAATATTAGATGGAATGAAAGCACGCGCTGTTAGATTAGCTAACATTTAGCCATTTACCTGCTATAGCGTGTAAATATTACTTTACCGGTTATAGCAGGTAAAAATTGCATATATACGATATAAAGTTAGGTAATACGTTTTTTCAAAAAGAGTGTCATAAATTAATTATTTTTATTTATTATATTATTTAATACTCGATTTTAATTAACCTATTAATAATATATATCAAACAACATACTTGGTTATTTTTTATTTAACGATAAATCTAATAAAGCAATCGTTTACTTTATCTTTTTATTTTTCAATAGATAAATAGATTTCAGATAGCAAAAAAATTGTTATTTAAATGATGATGTTTAATGATCTAAATATAGTAAATCAACTAATGACAATGCTAAACTTCACCTTTAGTTAACAGGGTAAATATCCCCACTACTTTTAAGAGTCTATCGTGAGAACGCTTTATTTTACTGCGCTGACAACAGGCATTCTTTCTGCCATTTGGGCATTTGTTGCTAGCCAATTTGACTTATTAAGTTGGGCTGGTTTTTTAGGTTGCACGGCTTATTTCGCCTACCCTAAAGAAGGTTTTAAAGGCTTAGTCGTGACGATTGCGACTATTATGAGTGGTGTTATTTGGGCATTAGCGATTATTTATGGTAGCCAACTGTTTAATGATAGTGCGATTTTTGGCTACGCCGTCACCGGTGTAATTGCCTTTGTGATGTGTGTACAAGCTAAAAGCACATTACTGGCTTATATTCCGGGTACTTTTATTGGCGCATGTACTATTTTTGCCGCACAAGGTCATTTAACACAAACCATTCCTTCACTCATTCTCGGTATTTTATTTGGTTACTCGATGAAAATGAGCGGACTGTGGATCGCGAATAAATCACAGAAGAAAGCCATTTAATCAATTTACCTCACCATGAAAAAGCGGTAACTCTATAGGTTTTATTTCTAGAGCGCCGCTTTCTCTTTTTCACTACTTTCTCCAATGTTTCGCACAATCCACTAATAAACTTTGCAATTGTAGTTTATGGCTATTTAGGTCAAAAAGGAGGCTAACCGATAAAAATGTAACAAGGAGTATCGCAATGACAACAACACAATCTACTGATTACAATATTATTGTCATGTCAGATCCACAACCTTGGCGTCTAGATCTGGATAATAATGACCCCAATAATGATCAATCCCGTTGGGAAACCACCGTAAAAAGCGTTAGAGACAGTATTCAAGCATTACACCGTGAAAAATCTTTTGCTTTTGGCATTATAAATGGTGACTTAACAGAATTTGGCCGTCGCTCCCAACGTGAGAGTTTTCGTGCACTGTTTGCCCCTTCACCTTTAGGATTTAATACCTATGTTGGACTTGGTAATCACGACTATCAAAACAATGTGGGTGACTGTGCAGAGCCGAGTAATGCCGATTACAGTATGAATGCCTGTGCAAGAGGCATGGTTTTTGATATGCACTACCGTATTGAAGAGTATCGTAATTATGCGACTTCAGGTAATTTTAGATACGATAGTAGCGAATATTCAGGTAGTAAGGCTTACTCTTGGGAATATGGTGATATCCATTTTGTGCAATTACAAAATTATCCCACTTATCATGTGGTGCTCGATCACTGGTCAGCTTCAACCATTAATGTCACAGATTCTATTGATTGGTTAGAAAAAGATTTAATTCAGGCGCGAAATAGCAATAAAACCATCATATTAAACTTCCATGATGGAAACCAACACTTCCCAGAAAAATCATCTCAAGAAGAGCTGACCTTCTTTAAATATATGCTAGAACATTACGGGGTAAAGGCGGTATTTGTTGGGCATACCCATTATGTTGGTCAAGATAACCGTTATGGTGGCAGTGAGATCTTCGGCGATGTCCCAGTTTATAATAGTGGTGCGCTATTTAAAGGAGATTATTTAGCCGTAGAAATCCGTGGTACTGAACTATCTATCACTGTTTATAACGGCTTATCAGGTACACCTCAATTAATAGAAAAATGGAATTAAATAATACTACATCAGAGAAGGAGTCTCTTTTATGCATTTAAATCCGTTAAAAATATCAATAAGCCCTTCGTCACTCCCCTGCACTCAACCTTTAACCTGCATTGAATATGAGGACTTAAAGGATGGGATGTTAGATATGATTAATCGCAACAGTAATATATTACCCACTGTTGTGGATGAATTTAATCAACAAGATCCGCTTAATGCGCCTATTATGGTGGGTGAAGTGGTCGTGGGTCATATCATTGGTCTAATACCTATTGTTGGGGGGGTACTTTCAAAAATTACTTCCGCACTTTTTGGCCTCATGAATAAAAATATGAAAGATAGCTCTTTAGCTGAGCAAATTATTGCCCATGTCTCTCGTATTATTGATGCTAAAATCACTGATAACAATATAAAAATCATTAAACTCACCACAGAAGGTATTAGCGACGTTTATCAATTATTTTCAGATTCTCTCGCTCGTTACCTTGACCCCAATGTGCATTATTCAGAAGAACAATTACGAGATTTACGGGAACAAGTTCTTAACCGTTTTGATGATGTGATTTCGACAATTATTGCTCAACAACCATTAGTATTAAATTTAGCACAATCAGCAGGATTGCCCTTTTATTGCCACTGTTGCGCACTTTTTGTCGCTGCCCATTGCGATATATTAACCAATAAAGAAAAACTTGCTCTGGAAGAGGATTATTTCAAAAATAATCTAAAAACATTAAGAAATAGCATTGATAAATTTAACGCCAATATTCATAAAGCGATTTATCAGCAGACCTCCCAAGTTTTTAAAGATGATTATAATAAATGTAATACTTTTTTAGTGGGTATCTATACTTCTGGTTTATCTTTCTATCAAACTTGGGTTAAACGTAGTTTTGAAATTGAATTTACAACCCCCTTTGCTCGTTGGAATAGCTTAGAGCTTTATGGAAATGACTATAGCCATGATCCAAAAATCAGTTATTACAAGACTTACGTTGAGATGGGAAAAGATATATTACATAGAACATCCATGCTACAAAGTATTGAATCCTACTCTCATATTGATGCAGTGATCCGTTTAAAACAGAACTACTTAACACCTGAAAAAGAGGTAGATAGTTTTCAATATGAAGGCTGTAATGGCGTGGTAGGAGATAGCCATGATGTTATAAAAAGCGACACATTTTTTACCCCAGACAGTCAGAAAGCCTATCTGTCACCAACACAAATTTTACCCTCCGTTCGCTATATTTCTGACACACCTTGGGGAGGGTTAAAATATATGGTACTTGATGATGTTAACAATAATAGTTTTACTATCGGTCAAGGTAATCGAGATAATAAATCGTATCTTAATATTCCTGGCTACTGCTTTAATGGCGTAAATCTTTATTTAAGTCGTCACAATGGAAAAAGCTGTCAAGCTGACTCAGGAGCTTGGTTAACCGAATCTGCACCTATATTTCGTTTTTATGATGGTTATGCATCCTTACCTCTTGACACTAAAAATCATTTACCCACAGCAAAAAAGAGCTATGAACTCGATTTAAATCATGGATTTATGACTCAATTAAGCCAAGCTCAATATGGCTATAGTGATATGTTAGTGGGGAAAAATTGTATTTTATTAAATCACGATGCCTATTTTTGCTTACCATCCGAAGAGCCGATTGGCAAAGTGGGTTTATCACAAAAAATCACCTTATTATTACAGTGTGCAATTACGCAGGAACAATCGTTAGCTGTAGTGGCAAGAACGGGCGATGCGACCCAAGGCACTATTATTGGTTCTGCTGAATTTAAGCTCACCACAGATCAAGATAATATTATTTATAAAATAACCCCATTACTTAATCATCCTATTTCCGATAATAAAAGTTATTTTTATACTTATCAAATTGATTTATCTTGTATTTTTAGTCAAGAAGATCAAAAAAATCTCTATTTTCATCTCTATTTCTTTGAGCCTAATACCTTGTTGGCTGATATGACTGTTTTATTCTAATGTTTTATTTCCATAAAATACCTAAGTGTAATATTGACTTAGGTATTTTTTATTCAATTTAATTGAAATTTTAACGAGATAGTTAAAGGATCAGATAAATTATTAGGTTTCGGGCCAATTGGTTTTACCCGTTTTACCGCAGCAAGTGCAGCATTATCAAGAGATGCCACCCCTGAGGTCTGTTCAAGTGCAACGGATGAAATATAGCCTTCATTGGTTAATGAAAAACGCACAACAACCAGCCCTTCATCTTGCATACGACGAGCTTGCGCAGGATAGCGCTTATGACGCTCAATTTCTCGGCGCAATAAACTGATATAGTGATTTTCAGACTCTCCCTGCCCAATACCATGTTCACTTAATGCACGACTACTCCCTGCCAATGAACTCGCGGTATGCTGTGTTAAGTTTTCTGCTGATGGTTGTGATGTACTTTGAACTATGTTGTGATTTGTTAAATCAGGTGGTTTTATAGGTACTGTTTTGTCTACTACTGGCTGTTTTTTTACCTGTTTTATCGCTTTAGGTGTTATTGGGGTCGGTTGTTGTTGACGCTTTTTTGCGGGTTGTTTGGGCGCTTCAATAAATTCACCGTTCTCACTTCTTGGTAGTGCAATAGGTGGTTGTTGTGACTCGATCTTTATTCTCGGTTCAATCATGGTAGTAGATTGTTTAGGTGGCGAAAACATCACCTGATAGACCGATAATGTATTTTGCTGTTGCTGATCAATATGGTGCGCACTTTCTGTCATAGACCATGAATTAAGCACCCAACTCAATAAACTGATATAAACTAATGATATCGCAATGAGCCAATAATAAATATTAAGTGGCTGTCTGACAGAAAGTGCCAACATAAATAAAACTCCTATTTTATCCTTGTATTAAAATTGGGCTGTTACACCTAATCGCAAACTTCTTCCTGGTGCCGGCATACCAGAACGGGTCAGCGGATCAATGTAATATTCATTTAATAAATTACTTCCTGTTATTTCAAAAGATAAGTTGGGGCTATATTGATAAGTTGCATAAGCATCAATAGTAAATACTTTTGCCCAACGCATCGGATTATTATTTATGCCAAAATAGCTATTAGGTAAATTTTCTTTAAGCCATTTCTCATCTTTATTTTCAACTTCTGATGAATAGAGCCAGCGACTACCTAATTCTAATTTATCATTTAGCCAGCGCGTGCCTAAATGTAGGTTAACTGAGTATTTAGGCTGCATTGAGGTGCGCAAAAATCCGCCAGGGTATCCCCCTGTCATACAGTTTTTAATACCCGATAATCCTGATGCATCAAGCTCATAAAAAGCATTTTCATCACAGACTTTATTTTTATGGCTATACACTAATGCGGTATCAAAGAAAATAAATCCATTATCAAACCGGGCTTGTAACTCTACACCTTCTAATATTTGTTTTTCTAACTGTCTAATTTGCCAATTAGCATCTCTATCAAATACATTTTCAATGTTCGTTTTAAAGTAATTAATTTTAATATCAGCGTGGCGCTCTATATTCAACCAATGCGTAAAATCAACAACCACACCAAACTCACTGCTTTTGGCTCGCTCTGGCTTTAACTTAAAACCATAATAGCGAGCTTTAGAGCCTGAAAAACCACTGGTATCTTCAAATAAGTTAGGCAAACGCAATTGCTCAGTATAACGGCCATAAAAACGCACCATATCGTTGGCATAAAGGGTGGCAGAGATTAAAGGGGAAAATGCGCCATGCTGATAGCTAGGCTCCAGTGCGTAGGGATCTTGAATATCTTCTGATAGAGAAAATGCCTGAGGATTAATAACATCTTTTTCAAAGCGATAGACTAACTCCCCCGTCACTGGATGAGGGACTTTTTCCTCCATATCAAGAAAACCATTAAGTAAAATATTCTTACTCTTAGATAGCACGCCATTTTCATCAAATAACCAAAGGCTAAACTCTCTTTTCATCGGGATGGCTTTAGCACGTTTTATTTGCATCTTTCCATGGTTATTACGAAGAAAATCTTCATGCTCCATATCATGCTGTATTCTCTGAAGATATGGCCTAGCAACCTGCTCCTTGATTTCCTCTAGCAAAGCGCCACCTTCAGGGTAAACTAAAACCGCTTGTTGAAAGTCTCTAATTTTTTTACTCAGCTCAGCAGAATTTCGGTAATTTTTTAACTCGTCAGGTAAAGTATCGACATCAATTTTGTTAACCGCGCGATAGAGTAAATACTCTTCTGGCGTTAATACTCGTCGATAAGAGATCAGATAACCGCGGATAGGGGCTGTTTTCTCGTAATTTTTAACCCTATTCTTCCGTTTATTATTTAAAAAGGTATCCGTCAGATGATAGTAATGATATTTACCGCCAATATTCATCGCAAACCAAGGTAATGGTTTCCAATCTGTGGCTAACGCTAAATTAACTTCATGACGTTGCCCTGCTCGCCCCTCGGTCACGAAATCAAAACCCATGGGAAGTTCAAGCTCATGACTATCTAATTTTTCCAATTGATATTGACCGGAAAAAGAAATAGAAAACTGAGGTGATAATTTAAATAACGATGAAAAATCAACACCATAACGATTATTATCTTGATATAGAGAAGCTGTATCTAAAAAGCCTGTATCAATAGAGGGATCCCACCTTGTATTTCTGCTAGCTCTAAAATCAACCATTTTAGGCTCTCTTGGTTTTCCTCCCCGAGTATTAGTATGTCCTAAAGTTAAATTGCCCCATAAACGCAGTAATAAATCTGTTTTTTTATCTTCTGGTTTATATTGATAGGTTAATATGCCTGCTTGTTGTGTAATATTTGCCAAAGGCCATTGATTAACTAAATTTTCTTGATAACGAACCCAACTTAATCGTGATGGCATAATATCGCCAAATAATAAATCGGTGTATCGATAATTAATGGAGAAACGATGCGTTTGTTGTGGAAATAGAGTTCCTTTTACTAAAAAAGAGCGGTTACGATTAGATGTATTTGGTACTTCATTACCAGGTCGATAAATATGAGCAATAAAAGGTAAATAAGGCTCAAAATGTCTTTTCCCGTCCATTATATAAACAGAATTAAGCAATTGCTCATCTACTTTACTATACTCTTCTACATTTCTCTTTCCTGCAAAATAATTACCTTTTTCACGTATTGCATATGCAAAAAGTAAATTAAATTTTTCTTTATCAAATCCTACACCTAAGCGAAATGAATAATCTTGAAAGTTTTCTATTTTACTTTTTTTAGGTGTTATTTCTAATGCAGGATCGATAATATAAGCATTTTGTTGATAGAATTTTGGATAATAACGGTACTCTTCAATCATATTAGTATAAATATCTTTATAGCCTGTGGCATTATTACTAATATCCCCTTTAAAATTAATACCAAAAGACTCACCAATGGGTACAATATCACGTATATCTAATGTTTTAATGGCAACCCCTCCGCCAATCCCTGTTTTTATATTAGGATTAAGTGAAGGACCTTTTTCTATATAGATACTGCTTATCAAATTTGAATCAATATAGTTACGATTAGATGCACCGCTATAACCACGATAAACCGTAATCGCCTGCTCAGTACCATCCACAGTAACGGGGATACGCCCTTGGCCTTGAATACCACGAATATTCGGATCCAATGCTCCTCCATTACGGGCTTCACCACTATAAACACCTATCGCGCTTTTAAATAAATCTGCAGGCGATACCCCTTGATAACGTTCAATAAGGGCTTTACCTAAATAAATATTAGCCACATCCTTTTCATAGACTTGAGCATAACCTTGTTGATCTTTTTCTAAATTATCTGCAACCTGAATTTGTCCAAGATCGGTTGTATTATCCTTAGTCTTGGAATAACTATTGAGAGAAAATAAGGAGAGTGAAACCATCATGGAGACTAACGTACGTTTGTGAAAAAGCACTACATGCATTGTGTTACCTACTTAATTAATAAAGAAGTCATGCATTAAATTAATTAAAATTGTTTTTCTAATTTAAATAAGACTTCATGCTGCTGATATTGATATAACCAATCCACATTGCTTAATCTACGGGTATAACTTAATTCTATTGCTGGATAAAACCCCCAGATAATAGGTGCTTTATTTTTAATAGTTGTTGTAAAAACAAAGCCATTATCTTCTCTTTTCTTATTTAATAATGGATTATAATTATTAAAACTTTTAAATTGATATTGTAAAGAAAGAGAAACTTGCCAATTTTTTGGTAATAAGTAATAAACACCCGTTTTTATATCATATTGCTGATAATTTAATAAAGTATTTTTTTTACGACTACTATAATAGTTTAATTGATTAACTAATTGAACATTCTCTGCTAATGTATAGTAATAGCTAATAGCATATATCTGCTTATGATTATTTAAGTTTATTAATTCTTTATTATATTTCTTTATATAATAATTTATAGATAAATTAATAGAATGATATTTATTAATGGAGAAAAATAGCCCGGTATATACCCCAATAGATTGATACTCAAACGCCTTTTTAGGTAATTTTATTTCATAATAAGGAGATAAGGTCCACCGATAATCCTTTTTTTGGTACTGATAACTTAATTGAGTATATAAATGTGTAAAATTAGCTTGTTTATATGCAAAATAATCACGGTAGCGTGCTGAAAAATAGCCTGATAGGGTATTATTAGCGTAAATAAAAGTGGGCTGATAGAAAGAAAAAAGATGACTAACCCCCATCGATGCTATAGG
Source organism: Proteus sp. G2674 (assembly GCF_009915195.1). Taxonomy (NCBI): domain Bacteria; kingdom Pseudomonadati; phylum Pseudomonadota; class Gammaproteobacteria; order Enterobacterales; family Morganellaceae; genus Proteus; species Proteus sp. G2674. The sequence continues at coordinate 80,384 of NZ_JAABLS010000040.1, read as the reverse complement.
TTGAGCGCCTTTTCTGGTCATGATGACTTGCGTTGATTGCGAAACAATTTGCTCATCAAGATAAGGTGCATGATTAATATTATCATCATAAAAAAAACTGATTTGATAAAAACGCCTAGCTTTAAAATAATCGTTAAGCTGTTTCTGATAATAGATAATTGCTTGATTAATGGTAGGTGATAATCCCGATAAACGACTTAATTGATTTAGCTGGTATTGTGCTTTTTTATATTCTCCTTGAGAAAAGTAGAGCTGAATTAGGCCAGTTTGTGCCGGAATAAAATCTGCTTGCTGCTTAAGTTGCTGCTGATAATAAAATTCAGCTTGTAAGAAATTACCATTCTTCTGTGCTAATAGTGCTTGAGCATAATAGACTAATAAAGTTTCGTGTAATGGTAATTGCTGATAATTAACTAATAGTTTTTCCGCTTGATACCACTGCTGTTGCTGTAAATGATGATACAGTTGTTGACCTAATTGAGCGACCTTCTCTTTATTAAGTGACTCTTGATTAGGTTGTGTTGCCGCCCCCTGTGACGAATGAAATAAGATATTAATAATAAATAATGACTTTATTAGCCTTTGATAATAACGCATGGTTTATCCTTATAATAACAATAGATCTATTCCTTACAATCCGTTTTTTAAGGCAAAAAAAAACAGATAACCGTATATTTGATTATCTGTTGCTAAAAACTAGCTTAATGACCACTAATACCACGTATGTAAAAGGACTAAATTGTTTTTAAGCTCCGAACTTAAAACCTAACGTTAAGAGGCTTCTGCACTATCTGTTACGCTATCTGTTGCAGTATCTACTTCAGCACTATTTTTGCTTCCCCCAAAACCAATATCTTTAGTATGATCGGTGTGGAAGACGACAATACCTGCCAATGTTTCAGCATTTTCACCAAAGAACGCCCCTTCAACAATACCGGATGTGGTATCTTCTTTTGCATCTGCAGAGAAAGTTACTTGGTTATTTGCGGTATAAATATTGCCACGTTCTAACTCGACAGTACGTAGGTTATTAGCCAGTGAGCCACCAATTGTCTTTTGTGAAAAATCAACATCAAAAGTACCAGACAGTAAATTATCACCACTATATTGACTGATACCTGTTACGGTATAAGTTGCACTGTCTGTCGGTAGCGTACTAGTAACCTCTTTACCTACATAATAAGACTGATGAGTGATATCTGTAACAGAGGCTGTTTTTGCCCAAGTACCAAAATAGACATTGGCATCAGTCACCTGTGAAAAATGAAATACCCCCATATTACTATGGCTAGCTGGTGTATTTTCATTGGGTTGTATTGTATAAACACCATGGCTATCCGCCCCACCACTCATATTATTTGGTGTTAATGACGCAAAACCAATTTTTTTCCCTCCATATAGATTAGAAATACCGACACCCGGCTCCCCACCTGCTGATTGATGAGGGCCACGAGTCACGGGATCACTTGCCCCCACACTCATGGTGGTTAAAGGGCCACTTTGATTAGAATGGATTTCTGCTTGTGCCATACTTATGCTAGATAAAACAAATAGAGTACCCGTAAAAATGTTTATTTTTTTCATAATAACTTCCTTATTATTTATTACATAAGATCATAATTTATTATCACTAATAAATTATCCATGAGAGAAATATTTTAATTCTCTCTTTCTTACTCAATATGAAAACAAGGCAAGTACCTTTCTTGAGTTGACTGCCCTTTGATATTAAACATTCTTATTTTATTGTAAATAGATCTTTTAAAGCACGCTAATTCCCATTAAATACATTTAACAAAACAAAAATCATTTAACTTAATGTTTTAAATTATTTTTTATCATAAAGCTTAAATAAAACCTTTATAAACTTATGTTTATTTTTTGTGAGAGTGATCTCAGTTGATTATTCCTATTTATTTTAAAACTAATTAATATTTAATAGAGACTAAAAATTGAAATAGAATATTTATATTAAAAGAAATAAAGAAAGCTAATTGTTTATTTAATATCAATTTTTTCAGTAATTATTTTAATAAAAAGATCACGTTCTTTATTTTTAATATTACTATTCCAAATTACACCAATTTTCCATTGTGTGTATAACCCAGATAGAGGTAACAATGTGACTCTTTGTTTATCACAAATTAATTGCGCGCTTTTAGGCACTAATGCTATCCCTAACCCAGCTGCAACTAGCGCTAATTGGGTCTGAATATCTTGAGATTGCTGTAATAAACGCGGTGCTAGTTTATGCTGTTGTAAAAAAGCATGTATCTGCTGATACAGTTTTTTCCCTTTTTCTGGAGCAAGTAGAATAAGCCCTAATGAGTCGAAATAATGTAATGGGTTATAATCTGCCTCCAACACCGTAATATGTTGTGTTGCAATAGCTAACATCAGTTGCTCTTGTGTCAACGCTATCCCTTGTAAAGGGGGCATAACGGGTAAACGAGAAAAAGCCACATCAAGTTCACCCATTAATAATTTTTCTTCCATTTTATGAGAAGACATATCATCAATATTGACGCTAATATTTGGCTCAATTTGATTAAATCTCGCCAATAGTGAAGTAATAAAACTTAATGATGACAGACCGAATCCCGCATAAAGTGAGACTTTTTGTGGCTCAACTAATTGACGAGCTTGTTTTTCTAAAATATGGGATTCCCGTAATACTACTTGAGCTTGATTGAGTAAATATTGTCCTTCTTGCGTGAGCTTTGCACCATGGCGACCACGCTCAAACAACACGATATCCAGTTGTGATTCCAACGTTTTAATTTGTTTAGTTAATGCGGGTTGGCTAATACAAAGCTGTTTGGAGGCTTCACCAAAGTGCCCTGTATCAGCTAACACCACAAAAGCATTTAATAAACGTGTATCCATTATTTATCATCAAACCTATATTAGTTTCTTTTATTATTCTAACATAAAATAAATTAGTAAAATTAATATTAGGTGTTAATCTTTTGTCCGATAAATAATTATGCTCTTTTTATAATTATCTCTATTAGTCTTTGTTACCAAAACGAACGGAAATCGGATCTTGTTCATTACCTTGTCGAGTGGTGAGGATCTGATATAGCTCTGGTCTTCTGCCCGTTAACCAGCGTCTCCCTGTTGATTCAGGCAAAAGCGTTAAATCAATATCCGTAACGACCATATCGTCTTCTATCGCACAGCTTTCTTTTACAATACGTCCATAAGGATCGATAACCATCGCATTACCCGTTCTCACCTCTTCTTCATCACGCCCAACCCCATTACTAAAGATGATAAACATACCATTATCGTGAGCTCTAGCAGGTAACCAGCGCATTAGCCATCCTTTGCCATGTTCACCTTGAAAAGCAGCTTGTAACGCTTGTGGATCTTGCTGACGATTTTCCCACAACGCCATTGGAATAGGTTTCATGCTGTGTGGACTACGAGAGTGGGTTCCGCCAGTTTGATGAGGAGCCAATAAAATATCTGCCCCTAATAACGCCGTCGCCCGTGCGTTCTCAACTAAATTATTATCCCAACAAATTAAAATACCTATTTTAACCCCCCATGGGGTATCAAATACGGTGTATTGATCTCCGCTACAAATAACCGGATGTTCAAATGCATGCAATTTACGATGTTTTTGTAATGAACCATCAGGCATACAAACAACCCAAGTATTATACAAATTATTATTGTTATCCCGTTCAATTAATCCAACACCAATAGCCATTGCATACTGTTGTGCTTTTTGTTTAATGGATTTTAATGATGCGCTATCAGCCAGTTTTTCACTTAATGCATAAACCTGTTGCGCCGGTAATTTAGGGACATGCCAGTATCCCGTGATACACATTTCAGGAAATACTAGAAGATTCACTTTTTCACTGGCAGCCATCTCAATAAACTGATGTATTTTGGCTAAATTATAATCTTTATCATTAGCCTTATGTTGTAGTTGTACGCTTGCAACATGTAATGTCGTTAATGGGTTCATAAACGGTTACCTCTACACTGTCTTATTTATCACCTTTTCACCTTTATTATCTAAACGTTTTTTTTGTCCAAAATATAATCAATTATTTTCTGTTTTTAATAACCTTTTGGAATGGAAAGGGATAAGCATCAGAAATGGCACGCTGTTATAGCGTTATTTTACGGAATAACCCCCTAGTTTTCTGGCATCATAATAGTAATAAAAAGGAGTATTTATGTTGGCTAGAGCCTTGTTTATCCCTCTTTCATTCCCTTTACTCGCCTTATCTTGCTACTGTTGGGCAGGAAATGGTCTGGTGGATAGAACATGGACAGCTTCAGGAATGGATAGCTATAGTTATCGCCAAGCGCTAAGGCAACCAACGGTTGGCTCACGTTATACTCTTTTTAATATTACACCCGATATGCCAACGCCAGGTGGTACGAGTCCTGTTGGTACTAAAGGAATTCGCTATATTGCGATGAAATATGGCCCTTATGGGCAACCTGAACACTATAAAACCTACCAAGTGATGTTCTCTCACTATTCCACCACCACCACACGTAAAGTTCGTTATTTAGGTGAGTTATATACCGTTGTCGGTGATATTTATTTAATCGATCCTGCTGCTACCACCAATGAATGGCAACGCGGTCGTAGCCAAATAGTTGAAGAGTATTATGAGATTTTAGATACACATGGAAATAGGACAGGCAAAGGATTGCGTTTTAACCGCTGGGATAGACCTATAAATATAACAAATTGGTCTACATATTAATATATATTTAATTTCTCATCTTTTTATTAATTCTCTCTTAATGTCAATATTGCTTTCTCTTCTATAATAGTTTTTTTATTCTATAAAGCTTATCTAGAAAGCCATTGATTCTATATAAAAAAATGATAATACAACAAAGAATATATCTGTATTCTTTTGTATTTTTGTTTTCTATAAATACATAAAAACATTAAGGCTAAATTAATAAAAAATTAATTTCTCCTAAGGCAAAATTATATAAATAAAAATTTATATTTATCTTACTTAAATATTTAAAATAAACAGTTGCATATGAAAATTTTAGAATATTATTTCAAACAATTACGCACGCTCGCACAGCCAGATCGTGTTTATCTAAAAAATAAATTTATTCGTAACTTAGGTTATCAACCTAATTTTCGCCACCCCATGTCATTGAATGAAAAAATCAATGCACGTATGTTATTTGATAGAGATCCTATCTATACACGCTTAGCAGATAAAATCAGTGTCAGGGAGTATGTAAAAGAAAAGATAGGCGAAAAATATCTGGTCAAAATCCTTAATACTTATCGCCATCCAAATGAAATCGAACTTAATACACTACCTAACCGTTTCGTATTAAAATGTAATCATGACAGTGGCAGTACTATTATTTGCCTTGATAAATCTCAATTTGATTTGGAGATGGCAAAAAAGAAACTTAATTTTCATTTAAAGAGAAATCTCTACCACGTTACTCGTGAATGGCATTATAAAAATATTAGTGCGCAAATTATCTGTGAAGAGTATATCGACCTTTTTGATACTCAATGTCCGATGATCCCAACCACATGCCGTATCCACTGTTTTCATGGTCAGCCTCATTATGCGGAAATTGATATTTCGGATACAAAGGGATGCGAGTATATCAATGTTTATGATACACAATGGCAATTACAGCCTTTTACTTTAGAAGATCCCAATACCCCAGAATATATTGAAAAACCGCTACAATTTGACAATATGCTCACATTAGCCAACAAATTAGCTAACGGTTTTGCCTATTGTCGGGTCGATTTTTTAATGTCAGAAACCACACTACTGTTTAGTGAAATGACCTTTACCCCCAATGCGGGGCGCATTCCCATTAAACCAAAAGAGTGGGACTATAAATTAGGTGAACTATGGACACCTATTGCTTCTTAACAAAAGGTATATGTATATCATGAATATATTTATCACCGATTTTTACCATCGCAGCGATTTGTTAGATAAAGCAGAAGCCATGATAGCCAACCATTGGCCTGCTTTTATGATGGGAACTTCTGTTGATGATAGCTATTGGGAACGCTTATATGATGTGCCTTTTTCCCATTACCAATTTATGGCGGTATTAAAAACGCAAACAGAAGAAAAGGTTATCGGTGTAATTAACTCCATTGCGTTACCTTGGCAAACCAACTCTCTCAACGATTTACCGGATGAAGGTTGGGATCGTGTTTTTCAGCTAGGCATGGAGGCTGAAGAACAACAATTACCTTGCCATCTTATTTCTGCTTTGTCGGTTACTATCGATCATCATTATCGGGGGAAAGGTATTGCTCAACGCTTAATTAATACCTTAAAGGAGCATGCAAAAAAACAAGGTTACCTTGGTGTTGCTGTACCTGTACGCCCTACATTAAAACATTGTTATCCATTGCACTCTTTTGCTGAATATTGCCAATGGAAAAACGATAATGATGAGCCCTTTGATCCTTGGATACGTACACATTGGCGCTTAGGTGCCACCACGATCAAAATTGCCCCACAGTCTATGAAAATTGAAGCACCGACAGAAAAATGGCAACAATGGACTTCATTACGATTTCCTGTCAGTGGTGACTACACCATTCCTATGGGGCTGGCACCGTTAAATATCGATATTCAACGTCAATATGGTGTCTATCTGGAACCCAACCTTTGGATGTTTCACCGCATACGTTAATCAGTGAGTCGTTGTGGATGAGTAAAAACAGTTGCTCTTCCACGGCGACAAAAACCCACCAGCGTCAAATTATATTGATTCGCCACTTCAACGGCGAGTGAGGTTGCAGCGGAAACCGCAAATAAAATTTCGGCACCACACATTGCTGATTTTTGCACCATTTCATAACTTGCACGACTTGATACTAATATTGCACCCTCTGTCCACTTTTGTTGTGTTTTTAAGCCAATCAACTTATCAAGTGCTACATGGCGCCCGACATCTTCGCAACCGCCTTGTAATTGCCCCTCAGGAGATAGCCAAGCTGCGGCATGAGTACACCCTGTTAGCTCGCCAATTTCCTGTACGGTTTTTAGTTGCTCGAGTGCGTTATCAAGCAAAGAGAGTGAAAATGTTTGTGTAAAAGGTAATGGCGCTATAGGGCGAAAAATTTCTGCTAATTGCTCTGTACCACAAATACCGCATCCGGTGCGTCCCGCCATACTACGACGTCGCTCTTTTAATTGCATAAAGCGCCGACTTGATAATTCAATTTGTACTTCTGTGCCACCATGGCAACTTTCAACGATTTCAATACTGCGAATTTCGTTAGAAGATCCTATAATGCCTTCAGATAAGGAAAATCCGACAGCAAATAACTCTAAATTTTTAGGGCTTGCCATCATAACAACGTGAGATATTCCGTTGTACACTAATGCAACTGGAACTTCGAGTGCAATATAATCCTGCTCTGCTTGGTTAAGGGAGCCTTTGTGTTGCACAGTTGTTTGATCTATGCCAACAATTACACGTTTAGTTAACAAGTTTGTCGATTTTGTTTCATCCATAAGATGAATTCCTAATTTTATTAATACATAATAACAATACGGGTAAAACGATTTTACACTACCTATCAGGCAATGAACCTGATCCTATTAAGGATAATAGGAATAAAAAAACAATCAGCTCCTGTTTTCGTGAAGAAAATCAGAGTCAGTAAAAGCAATGTATGATGAGGAGAGACCCCATGCAGGTCAGCAGAAGACAGTTCTTTAAGATCTGTGCTGGCGGTATGGCAGGTACTACAGCGGCTGCCTTAGGTTTTGCACCCGCTGTTGCGTTAGCAGGCTCGCGTCAGTATAAATTACTGCGTGCCCGTGAAACTCGCAATACCTGTACGTACTGTTCTGTCGGTTGTGGACTATTAATGTATAGTCTGGGCGATGGCGCGAAAAACGCAAAAGAAACCATATTCCATATTGAAGGTGATCCTGACCACCCAGTAAACCGTGGTGCACTTTGTCCTAAAGGTGCTGGTCTCGTTGATTTTATCCATAGTAAAGGCCGTTTACAATATCCTGAATATCGTGCTCCCGGCTCAGATAAATGGGTAAAACTTTCATGGGAAGAGACCTTTGATCGTATCGCACGCTTAATGAAAAAAGATCGCGATGCCAACTTCGAAAAATTCAATAAAGAAGGTGTTGAAGTAAACCGTTGGTTATCAACGGGGATGCTTTGTGCCTCCGCAGCAAGTAACGAAACAGGCTTTTTGACCCAGAAATTCTCAAGAGCACTTGGGATGCTGGCTGTCGACAACCAAGCGCGTGTCTGACACGGACCAACGGTAGCAAGTCTTGCTCCAACATTTGGTCGCGGTGCGATGACCAACCACTGGGTTGATATGAAAAATGCCAACCTTATCGTCGTTATGGGCGGTAATGCGGCTGAAGCACACCCTGTCGGTTTCCGCTGGGCGATGGAAGCTAAAATCCATAATAAAGCCAAGTTAATTGTGATTGATCCTCGCTTCACACGTACTGCGTCTGTTGCGGATTTCTATACGCCTATTCGTTCAGGTACAGATATCACCTTCTTATCGGGGGTTATCTTATATCTGCTCGAAAATAAAAAATATCAAAAAGAGTACGTTGAGGCTTATACCAATGCCAGCTTGATTGTTCGCGAAGATTACCATTTTGATGATGGTCTCTTTAGTGGTTACGATCCTGAAAAACGTCAATATGATAAAACCACTTGGAATTACGAGATGGATGAAAATGGTTTCGCTAAACGCGACACCACGCTTCAACATCCTCGTTGTGTCTGGAATCTATTAAAAGAACACGTTAGTCGTTATACGCCTGATGTGGTCACTCAGATTTGCGGTACACCAAAAGAAGATTTCTTAAAAGTCTGTGAATATATTGCTGAAACAGCGGCGAAAGACAAAACAGCCTCTTTCCTGTATGCATTAGGCTGGACTCAACACACTGTTGGTGCACAAAACATTCGTACTATGGCGATGATCCAATTACTGTTAGGTAATATGGGTATGGCAGGTGGCGGTGTTAATGCTCTACGTGGTCACTCTAATATTCAAGGCTTAACAGATCTTGGTCTGCTATCACAAAGCTTACCAGGTTACCTAACCTTGCCTTCTGAAAAGCAAACATCGTTAGAAACCTATTTAGCAGCCAATACGCCAAAACCGACCGTCCAAGGGCAGGTTAACTACTGGGGTAACTATCCTAAATTCTTCGTCAGTATGATGAAGACATTTTATGGTGATCATGCTCAACGTGATAACGATTGGGGATTCTCACTATTACCTAAATGGGATAAACCTTACGACGTTCTACAATATTTCGAAATGATGGATAAAGGTGAAGTCAATGGCTATATCTGCCAAGGCTTTAACCCTGTAGCTTCATTCCCGAATAAGAACAAAGTGATCCGCTCATTATCAAAACTGAAATTCCTTATCACCATGGATCCGTTAAATACAGAAACATCTTGTTTCTGGCAAAACCACGGTGAAGAGAATGATGTGAAAACAGCAGATATCCAAACTGAAGTTTTCCGTCTACCTACGACTTGTTTTGCTGAAGAGAACGGCTCTATTGTTAACTCAGGACGCTGGTTACAATGGCACTGGAAAGGTGCTGATGCCCCAGGAATTGCACTGCCTGATGGTGAAATTCTCTCAGGTATTTTCCATCGTTTACGCCAACTTTATAAAGAAGAAGGTGGCGCAATGCCTGAGCAGGTGTTGAATATGACTTGGGATTACTTTGATCCTAATAATCCAACATCTGAAGAAGTGGCTCAAGAGAGCAATGGTAAAGCCCTTGTCGACTTAAAAGACGCTGATGGCAATATCATTTTGAAGAAAGGTCAGCAACTAAGCTCATTTGCTCAGTTACGTGATGATGGTACAACGGCAAGTGGCTGTTGGATCTTCGCGGGTAGCTGGACAGAAAAAGGCAACCAAATGGCTAACCGTGATAACTCAGACCCATCAGGTTTGGGTAACACATTAGGTTGGGCGTGGGCATGGCCTTTAAACCGTCGCATTATTTACAACCGTGCATCAGCAGATCCACAAGGTCAACCATGGGATCCAAAACGCAAGTTAATCGAATGGGATGGTAGCAAATGGACAGGTATTGATGTACCTGACTATAGCAATGCCGCACCTGGCTCTGATGTTGGTCCATTTATTATGCAACCTGAAGGTATGGGGCGTTTATTCGCTATCGACAAGATGGCAGAAGGTCCATTCCCTGAACACTATGAGCCAATTGAAACCCCATTAGGTACCAACCCACTGCATCCAAATGTTGTTTCAAACCCAGCAGCACGTGTGTTTAAAGATGACTGGAAAGAGATGGGTAAAGCAGAAGAGTTCCCATATGTAGGTACGACTTACCGTCTGACTGAGCATTTCCACTTCTGGACAAAACATGCGCTGTTAAATGCCATTATTCAGCCTCAACAATTTATCGAAATCGGTGAAAGGTTAGCGGCAGAAAAAGGTATTTCTCAAGGTGACACCGTTAAAGTCAGTTCCAAACGTGGTTACATTAAAGCAAAAGCTGTAGTGACCAAACGTATTAGAACACTTGATGTTGATGGTCGCAAAGTGGATACCATTGGTATTCCGATCCACTGGGGTTTTGAAGGGGTTGCGGTTAAAGGCTTTATTGCTAATACCCTAACGCCATTCGTCGGTGATGCAAATACACAAACGCCAGAATTTAAAGCGTTCCTTGTTAATGTGGAAAAGGTGTAAGGAGATAAATTATGTCACTGCAATCACAAGACATTATTCGTCGCTCTGCCACCAATTCCCTTACTCCCGCACCACAAGTGCGGGATTACAAGGAAGAAGTGGCAAAACTTATCGACGTCACCACCTGTATTGGTTGTAAAGCCTGTCAGGTTGCTTGTTCTGAATGGAACGATATCCGCGATAAAATTGGTACTAACGTCGGTGTTTATGACAACCCAACGGACTTAACGGCTAAATCATGGACAGTGATGCGTTTCTCTGAAGTTGAAGAGAATGGCAAATTGGAATGGTTGATCCGTAAAGATGGTTGTATGCATTGTGCTGATCCGGGCTGTTTAAAAGCATGTCCTGCGGAAGGCGCTATCATTCAATATGCTAACGGTATTGTGGACTTCCAATCTGAGCACTGTATAGGATGTGGTTACTGTATTGCTGGTTGTCCTTTTAACGTACCGCGTATTAATGAAGAAGATAACCGTGCTTATAAATGCACCTTGTGTGTAGACCGTGTTGAAGTGGGTCAAGAGCCGGCTTGTGTTAAAACCTGTCCGACTGGTGCTATCCATTTTGGCTCAAAAGAGTCGATGATTAATCTTGCCAATGAACGTGTTACAGAGTTACAAACTCGTGGCTATGACAACGCTGGACTCTACGATCCACAAGGCGTTGGTGGCACACACGTTATGTACGTGCTTCATCACGCGGATAAACCCAACCTGTACCATGGTTTACCAGAAAACCCAGAAATTAGCTCTACGGTTAAATTCTGGAAAGGTATTTGGAAACCATTAGCGGCGGTTGGTTTTGCTGCTACATTTGCAGGTGCTATCTTCCACTACTTAGGTGTTGGCCCTAACCGCACCACCGAAGAAGATGAAGAAGCGGCACAAAAAGAGATGGAAGCATCTTCTAAAACACAGACCTCTGTGAATAAGGAGGAGCAAAAATGATGAAGAAGAAAGGTGATAAAATTCTTCGCCATACCGCATCAGAGCGAATTAATCACTGGGTTGTTGTGATTGTATTTCTATTCACAGCCATCAGTGGTTTGGGTTTCTTCTTCCCATCTCTGAACTGGTTTATGAACATTTTAGGTACGCCTCAACTGTCACGTTTACTTCACCCATTTGTGGGGAGTGCGATGGCGATTTTGTTTATCTTTATGTTCTTCAGATACCTGAAGTACAACTTTATTGATAAAGATGACTTAGTTTGGGCTAAAAATATTCATAAAGTGCTAAAAAATGAAGAAGCGGGTGATATTGGTCACTATAACTTAGGTCAGAAAGGCATTTACTGGGCATTATCTATCAGTTTGATCCTGCTGACGGTCAGTGGCATCATCATCTGGCGTCCTTATTTTGCTGAATATTTCTCCATTCCGGTGATTCGTATTGCATTGCTGGTGCACTCATTTGCCGCAATCTTACTAATTATTACCGTTATCGTTCACGCTTATGCAGCGTTTTGGGTGAAAGGCTCAATTCGTAGCATGGTTGAAGGTTGGGTGACTCGCGGTTGGGCGAAAAAACACCATCCTCGCTGGTATCGTGAAGTACTGGAAGAAGAGAAAAAAGAAGCCGAAAAGCAGTCACAGAAATAATGCACTAACGCTAATTTGCTGAACAAACGGAGGCTGACTGTTGCCTCCGTTTTTATTTTATTTACCCGATGATCTTCAAGCGTAAATAAACAAGAAATTGACTATATCCTTACCTGCTGTCATGGCTTCAAGTAAAATTTTGCATTATTCTGATGCCAATATTTGTAGGTAATACACTATGAAGGAAGATAGAACGTTATGAGTATTCGCATCGTTCCTAAAGAGCAATTAGGTAAAGAGCCATCAGAAAAAAGCATCAGCTTTATTCCACCGGTGTTATTCCCTAATTTAAAAAACCTCTACCAACGTCGTGCTGAACGTTTTCAAGCATTAGCCAAAGACAATCCTTTCGCTGATTATCTTGAATTTGCTGCCGAAATTGCCTTAGCACAAGAAAAAGCATTACATGATAACCCGCTTGAATTAGATTTAACCCCGTTACTTTCTCAACAAACGGGTATAGCGCCGTTAGATAAAAAGACCTTTAAGCGTGGTAAACATTGGCATGCATTACTCGCCTCAATCATTGCGGAATTACAATCCGTTGTACCTGAAAGTGCTAAAATTGCCTTAGAAAATCTCTCTAAAGCCTCTGAAACCGAATTAGAAGAGATGGCAACAGCACTATTAAACGATGAATACTCAAAAGTTTCCGCTGATAAATCAGTGTTTATTTGGGCGGCATTATCACTTTACTGGGCGCAACTGGCGGCAAACATTCCCGGTAAAGCGAAAACAGAATATGGCGAAAATCGCCAATTTTGCCCCGTTTGTAACAGTATGCCTGTATCGAGTATGGTACAAATTGGCACCACTCAAGGACTGCGTTATTTACACTGTAATTTATGTGAAACCGAATGGCACGTGGTACGTATAAAATGTACTAATTGTGAATTAACGGGCAAATTAAATTACTGGTCTCTTGATAGTGAAAATGCGCCAGTCAAAGCAGAAAGCTGTGGCGATTGTGGTAGTTATTTAAAAATTTTATACCAAGAAAAAGATGCTAACGTCGATGCTGTGGCTGACGATTTAGCCTCCCTTATTCTTGATGCAAAAATGGAAGAAGAAGGTTTTGCACGCAGTAGTATTAACCCCCTTCTATTCCCCAATGAATAATAATTAGGTATTAACATGACACATGATACGCGTTCACTTTACAGTCAACTGTCATCGATAGACAGTTTGCTCCATCAGGCTGATATTCAAGCTTTAGTTGATAGTTATGGGCAGACCTTTATCGTTGAACATTTACGCAAACTACAAGAAGAAGCGCGTATCATTATTCGACAAAATAATCAGTTACCGCAATGGCATGATAATTGGGCGGAAGAATTAAAAAATCGTATTGCATTACAACGAAAAGCCGCCATAAAACCGGTTTTTAATTTAACAGGGACGGTATTACACACCAATTTAGGTCGTGCGTTAATGGCAGAGTCAGCGATTGAAGCGGTAAGCCAAGTCATGCGCTCTCCGGCAACATTAGAATACTCCCTTGATGGTGCTTCTCGAGGACATCGTGATCGAGCCATTGCCGATCTGTTATGTGAGTTAACTGGCGCCGAAGATGCTTGTATTGTTAATAATAATGCAGCTGCCGTTTTATTAATGCTGGCCACCGTCGCACCAGATAAAGAAGTGGTTGTTTCTCGTGGCGAATTAGTTGAAATCGGCGGTGCTTTTCGTATTCCTGATGTGATGTGCCAAGCGGGATGTCGTTTAAAAGAGGTGGGAACCACTAACCGTACCCATCTAAAAGATTACCGTAACGCGATTAACGAAAATACTGGGTTGCTAATGAAAGTTCATACCAGCAACTACAGCATTCAAGGCTTTACCGCTGAAGTTGAAGGTGCACAACTTGCTGCGCTGGGTAAAGAGATGAATTTACCCACCGCCATAGACTTAGGCAGTGGCTCTATGACCAATTTGGCTGCACTGGGTTTACCTAGCGAGCCGATGCCACAGGACTATTTGCAACAGGGTATAGATTTAGTCACTTTTTCAGGAGATAAACTATTAGGTGGCCCACAAGCAGGAATTATTCTAGGTAAAAAAGCGTGGATAGAAGCCATCCAACATCACCCTCTAAAACGAGCGTTACGTGTCGATAAAATGACATTGGCAGCATTAGATGCCACCTTAAGACTTTATCAACAACCTGAAAAAATGATCAAGGATATCCCGACATTACGTTTACTCACTCGTACACAAACCGAAATTCATGATATGGCGCAACGGTTACTTCCTCATTTTCAGGCATATTATGGCGATAACTACCATATCACAATATCCTCATGTGCTTCGCAAATAGGAAGTGGCTCGTTACCGATTGAAAGCTTACCCAGTGCAGCCCTTACCTTTGCTGCCAAAGATGGGAAAGGAAGTCAATTAGATGCCCTTGCGGCACATTGGCGTAACCTAGAAAAACCTATTATCGGCCGTATTACGGATGGTCGCTTATGGCTCGACCTACGTTGTCTTGAGGATGAAAATGCATTAATACAGGCTCTATCACTATGATTTTTGCGACAGCCGGTCACGTAGACCACGGAAAAACAACATTAATACAAGCGATCACCGGTGTAGATACAACTCACTTACCTGAAGAAAAAAAACGCGGTATGACCATCGATTTAGGTTATGCCTATTGGCCACAAACCGATGGTTCAGTCATTGGTTTTGTCGATGTCCCCGGTCATGAAAAGTTTCTTTCTAATATGTTGGCCGGTATTGGGGGAATTTCTCACGCCTTATTAATTGTCGCTTGTGATGACGGTGTGATGGCACAAACTATTGAACATACAGCTATCTTACGTCTTGCCGGTTGTCCTAACATCACAGTGATCCTCACCAAAGCAGATCGTGTAGAACCACCACGTATTGATGAAGTTAAACAGCAGATAACCACACACTTACTTAATCTAGGTTGGTCAGCACCACAAATCTTTGTTACTTCTGCCTCAACGGGTGCGGGTATCGCGCCATTACGAGACTATTTAGTTACCCTACATCAGCAAGAGCAACAACACCCTCAATGGCATAAGCGTTTTCGCTTAGCAATTGATCGTGTATTTAGTATTAAAGGTGCGGGTTTGGTGGTCACAGGTACTGCACTTGCCGGGCAAATTGCGCTAGGTGATACTTTTTGGCTAACGGGTGCAGATAAACCGGTAAGAATTAGGGCATTACATGCGCAAAATCAGCCAGTAGAACAAGCTGGTGCGGGTATGCGCATTGCGATAAATATTAGTGGTGATGTCAGTAAAGAAACGGTTTCTCGTGGTGATTGGTTACTATCACAAGCACCACTTCATCCTTCACACAAAATATTAGTCAGCCTAACAGCTGATGAACCTATTAAACATTGGCAACCGGTTCATATTCATCATGGTACACGCCATATTACAGGACGTATTGCACTATTAAATAATACCGATGAAACACCGCTATTAGCAGAGCTTATTCTTGATGAACCCTTGTGGCTGGTGGATAACGATAGACTGATTTTACGTGATATTAGTGCACAACGAACTTTAGCGGCGGCTAAAGTGCTCTGTTTACACTCTCCTCGTCGGGGTAAGCGACAAGCTGAGTTTTTATCTTGGCTAAGTGCACTTGATAAAGCCAACACGGTGAGTGATAACCTCGCACTCTATTTACCCAAAGGTGAATTGTTATTGACTCAATTTGCTTGGGCACAGCAATTGACGGAAACTGCACTTGATACGCTATTAACCACCTTTGATGTTATTTCTATTTCCGGCGTCGTCATTTCGAAAGCCAATGCTGAACAGGCCAAAGCAAAACTATTACGCACACTAGAAGAATATCACCAGCAACATAACGATCAAATGGGTGTGGGGCGTTCCCGTTTAAAACGTATGGCTCTTCCTACTTATCACGATGAGCTGGTTTATCACTTAATTGATCAGTTACGCCAAGAAGGTGCTATTAAGCAAACTCGAGGCTGGCTACATCTACCAACACATGGGTTAGCCTTCACAGCAGAGCAAGAGGCACTATGGCAGATTGCCAAAAACTATTTTCAACAATCAGAGCCTTGGTGGGTTCGTGATCTCGCCCATGAAATGAAAAATGATGAAAAAGTCATACGAGGCTTATTACGCAAAGCTGCTCAACTAGGTCTTATTATCCCCATTATTGCCGATCGCTATTATACTCATGATTCGATAGAAAAATTTGCCGCTATCATCGTAAAATATAACGAAACTAACGGCAGTGTAACCGCAGCCGATTTTCGTGATGAACTGGCCGTAGGTCGCAAACTTGCCGTACAAATTCTTGAGTATTTTGACCGAACAGGGTTCACTCGACGTAAAAAAGATCTTCATATCTTACGAGATAAAGGGTTATTCTAACTTAACTGGTTACTCTTTATGATTGGCTGGATATGAGCATTCAGCCAATTAAGGTATTCTTCGCTTGTCTTTATCAATAAACTTTTAATCACTATGCTCGGAAGAGATATGAAAAAATTATCAGGGCGTATATATCTTGCGCTTGTTCTTATTGCTTCATTATTTATTGTCTTTGAGAAAGCTTCTCTAATTTATACCGCACTACTGTCTGTCAGTGTTTATTTTATTATTTTTACGCTGTGTTTTGTTTTATCGTCCCGCGCGCTATTCTCGGCAATCACAACAGGGACACTCTTTATCATTATCAAGTTTATCAATCAGCTTAAAGTCCACTATTATAAAGAGTCACTGCTATTTTCAGATTTTAACCTTGCTTTTGATAGCTCAAATTTAGGCACCTTAACGCAGTATTGGGAAGCCGGTGTCGCGATTATTGCCATGGCTATTTGGCTAATCATTAATATGGTTACCGCGTGGCGTTTCTCCCGTAAATCACCTATTGCTACACGCCTAAGTAGCTTATTACTCATTATTATTGGCCTTACAACTATTCATTTTACAGTCAATAAATGGCAATCGGAGTGGGAAGGTACGCTTCCCGGTGGTCGAGGAACTGTGACTAATTTAATTATGTCGGGTTATCAAACGGCTTATCATCCCCCTTACTATGCACAAAGTGCAAACTACTTTATCGAGCAAGCCAATCGTGTGGTCTTACCGGAAACACAAACCGAGGTAAAACCCGATATTGTTGTATTACTACAAGAATCTACCGTAAACCCAACCATTTACCAATTTGATAAAAACGTGGATTTGCCCGATCTTTTTATGTTTAAAAAAGATGAAGGTGTCAGTGCCCAAAGCCCATTACGAGTACAAACCTTTGGTGGAGGAACTTGGCTTTCTGAGTTCTCAGTATTAACCGGTCTAAATACCGATGATTTTGGTGCGCGTAAAAACTCTGTGTTCTATTTTGTGGTTGATAAACTCAATGAAAGTTTATTCCGCCAACTCAAATCTCAAGGGTATTACACCGTACTGCTCACTCCCTTTAATCGTAACGCCTATCACGCGGGATATGCTTATGAAAAATTAGGGGTTGATGAGATTATCCAGCCACAAGAATTGGGTTATCCGGGGAGTTTAGAAGAGAATTTATGGACTATCCCTACCCAAGATATGATTAATTATCTAAAAGAAATCTTAAAAACACATACAGATAAGCCATTATTTATCTTTTCTTTAACTATGTATGAGCATGGCCCTTATAAAGGCTCACATAGTGATGATTATCAATTAGCTGGTCAGACAGAAAGCCCTGATGCACCGGGTAAATTTAGCCACTATATGGAAAAAATTATTGCCAGTGATCCGGCTATTGAAGATTTTTCTCACTTTGTCGCAAATAGAGAGCGCCCCACCCTATTTCTTTATTTTGGTGATCATCAACCTAATATTGACCTAAAAAATTATCAATCACCTTTTAGTGATCCAGCACATATTACTCAATTCACCTTAAGGGATAATTTAACGCAAGGTGCAACCCTTTCTACTGGAGAATTAACGGATATTAATTTCTTAGGGGGAATGTTGTTAGAGCGCGCTCGTTTACCTTTATCACCTTACTATAAAGCCAATATTCAAATGCGTCATTTATGCCAAGGCAAATTAAATGATTGTGAGGATGAAAAATTAGTTAATAGTTATAAGAACTATATTTATGACAAATTAAACGTTGCCGGTGGCAAAGATAATTAATTTTCAAATTTACTGATAAAAGGTGATCGGGATTACTAATCAGTAACAACACGATTATTGACTCGTCCTGATATCGAACAAAAAAGAGGCTAATAACTGGCCTCTTTTTATTTTATTAGTTATATCCACAGGGGTTAACTAATAATCATCAGTTATTATTCTGCGCAAAGGCGGCTAATAAATGTAAGGCTGAAGAGTAATAATCCGTATCCTTAGTTAAATCAACATTTTCAATTACTGTTTTCATTGTCAGATCTCTTACCGCCATCATACCTGGCGTTAAGTTATAATCAGCGCGCTCTTTACCATCAATACTGATCCACGCAGGCGTCTTATCACGATCAAATTGTTGCCAATAATTCACGAAAGGTTGTAATGCGAGTTTATCTTGTGCCCATGCCAAATAAAGAGGAATGCGAATAGCATCAAAACTAAATCGTGCTGGCCATTTTTCACTCGGGGCAAGATGACCATCAGGGTATAAACTTACCCAATCACTTGGTAATTTATATTTACCAAAACGCATTTTTCTTAATAAGGATTGGCTATCGTTAATTAAATTTTTCCAGCGACTATCATGACTAACTCGATAGAAATCTTTCCATGCCGGAAAGATAAAATAGGAGGGGTTAATGATAATTTCTTCGGGGATTTTAAAACCATTAATTCCCGGTAAGAGTACACTGTAGTTTTCTGTCTTCACTAAAGTGTGTTCAAGGATCGCATGCTGAATAGAATCTGACGCTGAAAGATAGCTTTCATCATGCCATTTTTCCCCAGCCTTTAATAATGCCCAAGCAATTAAAATATCACCATCTGTTGCATTATTAGGATCGGGTGTATGTTGATTATTTTCGGGTTCATAACGCCATTTAAATAAGCCAAGATCACCACGATACAGCGACATTGCCGTCCAGTGCCATAATTGTGCAAAGGTTTGGCGATCGTCACTCATAACCGCCATTAACATGCCATATCCTTGACCTTCTGAGTGTGAAATATTTTGATTAGCACTGTCAATGACACGCCCCTCGGGAGTAATGTAACGCGCTTTAAATTGTTGCCATCCTGCTTGGGTTTCTGTCGCTTGTGTCATTGGGGATATCATTAACATCACACTTAGTGTTAGCAAAATACCAAGTCGATGAGTCAATCGAGATAACTGTCTTATGGACATTGTCTCTTTCTCCTTCTTTTGCCGACCGCTAAATGAACTCGGTCGGCATACTACTGATTATTGCAAAATAGCCTCAAAAAATTGTCATCACACTGTTATCGACTTCTTTTAGTGTTGGGCGATTATTGGCCATAGTTTGGGATAATACATCTTTTGCATATAACTCTTGTATCCAATGAGCGAACTCTTCTTTCAGTTCGCTATTATGTAAACCATACTCAACAAAGGCTTTCATATAACCGAGTTTATTACCACAATCATGAGATTTACCAACTAAGGTGTAAGCTTCGGCAACCTCTTTTCTCAATAAGAGATCAATAGCATCCGTTAATTGGATTTCGCCACCAACACCCGCAGGCAACCCATCGAGTAACGGCCAAATTTCTGCAGAGAAAACATAGCGCCCCACCACAGAAAGATTAGAAGGTGCTTGTTCTGGATTAGGTTTTTCCACAATACGACGAATAGGCGCCCAGTTACCTTGTGGGCAAAAAACACCTTGGCAATCAACAATCCCATATTGATGTACTTGTGTGAGTGCGACAGGTTCAACCATAATTTGGCTACGCTCTGTTTTTTGGAAGCGTTTGATCATGGCAGATAAGTTATCATGGCAAGGATCACAGTAGTGAGAATTTAATAGCACATCGGGGAGTAACACAATAAAAGGATTATCACCAATGACAGGGTGAGCACAACAAATGGCATGCCCTAATCCTAATGCTTGCCCTTGGCGAATTTGGATAATTTTTACATTTTCAGGACAAATAGAGCGAACTTCTTTTAATAATTTATTTTTTATTCGTTGCTCTAACATATTCTCTAATTCAAAGCTGGTATCAAAATGATCAGCAATTGAATTTTTAGATGAATGTGTCACTAAAATAATTTCTTCAACGCCCGCTTGTGCACACTCTTCAACAATATATTGAATTAAAGGACGATCAACTATCGGTAACATTTCTTTTGGAATGGATTTAGTTGCAGGTAACATACGTGTGCCTAATCCAGCGACAGGAATAACAGCTTTCATCATAATATACTCCTCAAATAATTATTTATATAAAAACAATACATTGTTGTTAATTGAAAACAATTTTCTTTTATTTTCTTTTCTAAAAAACTCTCTATTTAAAATATAAGTATCCCTCTCCAGATAAGAAGATTTTTATTTATTAATAATGACTTTTATTTGAAATATAGTGTTATTTAATATTCTGAATAAAAACCGTATTTATTTCCTCCTTTCTCTTTTATTGCATAAAGCTGTTTATCTGCTGACTTTAATAGTTCAGATAATGTCTTGCCATCCTTAGGGTATTCAGCAATACCTAAGCTAATAGAAGGAACGATTGTTTTTTCTTTATTGATTTTTATCGGTTTTTCCATCCCTCGCCATAGCGATTCGATGATCTCCAATAACAATAAAGAGCAAGAACGTAATCCAGCAGGGAAAAGTACCGCAAATTCATCGCCACCAAGTCGCCCACAGTAAACCTGCTGGCGTTCTAAGGCTAATAAACGCTGCGCTATCTCACATAAAACATGATCACCAATAGCATGGCCATATTGATCATTAATCGTTTTGAATTTATCACAATCAATAATCCCAAGACAAAAAGATGAAGGTGTCGCAATATTTAATCGCTCCTGTTCAATTTTCTCAATAATACTTAGACGGTTAGCCATTCCAGTTAAAGAGTCAATATAGCTTTTAGTTAATAAATCATTTCTTAACTTTACTTTATCCGTGATATCTAAACTTAAAAATGCATAATGAGAAATTAGATTATTTTTATCAAAAATTGGAACGATATTAATATCTTCCCATACTTCTTGTTTATTTTTATTTGGGTGTTTTGCCTCTAATCTTATTACCTCTTTATTATCACTAATGTTAGAAAACACATCTTGATTTTCATCAACTAAATAAAACAAGTTATATCTTTTATTTTTTATACTTTCAAAATTAATATGATTAAATTGGCAGTATTTTTTATTAGCGTAGATAATATTACCTTTTATATCTGTTACTATCATCATAAATACATAATTAGTAAATTGCTTTATTAATAAGTCATTAACAATATTATTATTAATTACTAATTCACTCATTTTTTCCTCCTATGCTTATCAATAAAGCATAGTTTTTATTATTTATCTGATGAACTATTCGCATAACGAAAAATAAAGGCATCTTTTGCATCTGTAGCTTGACGGTGCACATGCATTTTATCATTTCCCCCTTGATGAGTAAGCCAGCCTTCATATAGCCCTTCTAATACACTGGCACTCGCTGCACGCCAATTAGCTTCCTCTTCATTTGCTGAAAAATGTGGCCATGCACAGTGCACTAATAGCAACTCACTCATTGCTGGAGAGATAGTCACAAAGCCCCACTTAAACAGTGTTAAAACTTGATTGATATGTGATTCTAATGACTGGATATTTTCGCTATCAGGTAATGGGTAACGTTGAGCGATATCTTTCCCGATATCCCTTAATTTATTTTCGGCCTGCGTAATATCGTTATCACTAACTATTTGAAAAAATAATAGTTGTGTCAGATCTTGCCAACCGCTTTCAAAAGGTAACTGTAATATATCGCTATCATGTTGGTTCATTACTTATCTCCTTAATTATTTAGATAAAAAGTCTGGGGTGTATTTTAGATATAACCACATATTATCTTCAGCATAATCACCCGATGTATCATGAGATAAGCTGAGTCCTAATTCTGACTCTTTATTTAAATAATATTTAGCATCGAGCCCTAAACGATAGGTAATATTGGTTTCATCTTGCTCTTCATAACGAGATTTAATACGTGAGTCACTCGTATGACGTTTGTTTAACGCATTTTGCATATAAGCATGGGTTGGAAAATAATCACTCCCCTTTTGCTTGTAACTCTGTACCCCTATCGCACCATTTAGCGATACCTCTCCTTTTTCAAAACGACGGGTATAAGCAACAGGCAAAGAGACAGCGACATAATCTTGTGGGCTGAAGTACCCCCCATGCCCTAATGAGAAGTAATTTTGGTTGTTTTTAAAGTTCATATAGTCCACATGAACACCTGCTTTGACTTCTTGTTGCTCATCTTTGTAGAAGTTTGCATAAGAGCCAAGCCAAACTTTTACCTCTTCATTACTTTCAACACTTTTCCCTTGGTAGTTATAGTATCCCCCACCAATATAAGCACCGACTTTGCCATCATCCCATGCATATTGCGCTTTAGCACCATTACGCGTGACCTGTCCCCAGGTTTCTCCCGTTATAGGATCGGTACGTCCCATATAGGAAAGTAAGCTATCTTTAATCGCTCTACGCTCTGCGGTTAATGTTAACTGTCCATTTTGGCCAATTTTTGGTGAGTAAGTCAGTCCACCAACAATAGTGGAACTATCTTTATTCAAAGGTGTTGTTCCAACATCAAAACGTGTATTGTGATCAGATAAAACCAATCCTAATTCAACACCTGAAGCCCGCTGGCTTCCCGCATCATCTGCGTTTATTTTGTTCTTTTCATCATGATTATCACTGTTTTTCGCAAAACGTTCAGCATGCTGCAATTGCCCCGAGCCAAAGCGATTAGCGCGCTCTCCAGAAGCCGTACCGCTGGTGATTGAAACGGGATTAATATTAAATTGCCAGCGCCAATCTTCACCAGGAACACTTGAGATAGCAATCGGTGCCGATATTTCAGTCAAATTTGATAATCCCTTATCACCATTACGATGACGAGTAGCAATACCACCTTGTACCCAAGGAGATATCTGCTGCTCTAATTGACGAATGGAACGTTGAACAGCAACCATCTGTTTATCTTCATTTATAGAGCCAGTCATCACACTATTTTCACTCTCTAGTGCCATTAATTGCCCTGCTGCGGTATTCACCGTACCTGTTGTGTTATTTGTCGTTTGCCATTGCGCGCTACGCAATAACGCCAATGCCTGACGATTTTCACCGTTTAATTGCGCTACTTGTGCTGCTTGTAATAGATAAGCAGGCTGTGAAGATGTCGGTATTTGTTGTAACAGTGTTTTGGCTTTACGACCGTCTTTTTGCGCCAGAGCAACTTCAATTTGTGCTTGAAGTAATTTGCTATCTCTCCCTTGCTGTTTTTCAAGGTAAGAGAGAATTTTATTTGACTGCTCTGGCATAGATTGCGCTAAATACACACGACTTAATGCCATTAATAAGTCTGGATCATCAGGACTTACCTTTAATGAGGTGACGAGAGTTTGATAAGCGGCTTTGATTTCACCTTTTTCCCGTAAACTATCCGCTTGCGCAACATTTGTCAGTATAGCTAAACGTTGTTTCTCGGCTGCTGGCGTTTGTTGCTGTAATGCGGGATCATTAATCAAGCTCGAGGCTTGTGCATAACGTCCTAACGCATTAAACACATTGATATGCCCTGCATAATTTCCCACAGAGCCTTTAGTCCCTTTAGCCAGATCATTTTCAATCAATTGCAGTGCTTCATCTTGTGCACCACTATTTACCAGTTTTTCAGCTAATTCCCCTACATCATTTGGATAATCAGCCACTTGGTTGATTAAAGGGCGCAGCGTATTGCGCATCGCAACGAGATTGCCCGTTTTATAGTAACGCTCAGCTTGTGTCAGTTGACGATAAAAACGCGCTCTCTCTAATAACGCTTTTTCCGCCTCAGTTTGTTGAGGTTGACTGTTCAGTAGGCTAAAAACTTTATCCCACTGTTTTTGTTCAACATAAAAGAGCGCCGCAATATAATTGGCATCACGTGTTTGACGACGTTCAAGTTGTAAAATGAGCTGATCCGCTTGCGTTTTATCACCTTCGGCTATCATTAAACGGGCTAAATCAAGGTATACCCAATTATTTTGCGGGTTTTTACGTTGTGCCTGAGTTAATAATTGTCTTGCCTGAGTGCGATGACCATTTTCTAACGCCTTTTGCGCATCACGACGTAATCTTTCTGATGGATCAGTATTTGCCGTTAATTTTTGTCGTAAAGATGCGGGTTGTTTTGCTACTAACTGCTCAGCTTGGCTGTTTTTTCCTTGTTGAATAAGCAAGTAGTAATATGCGGAAATAACTTTTTCATTTTGACTATGCTGTTGATATAGTTCAGATAATAGCTGATAAGCAGCAGGTAAATTACCTTGTTTGCGCAATAAATCCGCTTGCAATAAATGTGCTGATAATCCTTTTTCACCCGATGAGTGAGTTAAAGGTAATAATTTATCCAGTGCTTGCTGAGTATTACCTTGCTTAGCTTGTCGTTGCACTTCTCGTAATTGAGAATAAAAACCCGCATCCTCTGCTTGTTGTTTCCATTTTTGCCCTTGTTCCCCCCCTGACTGAGAGGCTTGGTTTAATAACTTTTGTCCGGTTGCCAAATCACCTGAACGTAGAGCCACATAACCTAATCCTGCTAACGCTTGAGCATCTTGACTATCGACCGTTAATGCTTGTTTAAAGTAAGTTGTTGCTTGCTTTAGGTTACCTGTGTTTAACGCTTCATACCCCGCTTGTCGGGCATTACCTTGTATTGCTCCTTGGTAGTGCTGTGCAATGGCTTTATCGTTAGGATTAGTTTGTAGATAAGATTGATACAGCCCTTCATCATCAGGACGTACATTAAGCCATAGTAAGGCTTGTCTTAATCCATTTTTCGCCGTTTCATCACCAGAAATCTTACTTAAAATAGCAATCCCTTCACGGCGAGTTTCTTCGTTATAAGTTAATGTTAATCCTAATGCTTTTTGTGTTTCTTTATTATCTGGCATCCGCTGAGCACGTTGTTTTAACCCAGCAATCGCTTGTGGCAACATTGCCGGTATTCCAGCCATAGTTTGATAATATTCAAGTGATAGCGTATCAGGTGGTTCATGTGTGACAAATAAGCGCTGATAGGCTTTTATTGCCTCTTCATGTTGCCCTTTTTGGGCTAATTCTCTCGCGTAACCCAATTGTTGTTCACTAAATTGAGATGAGCGAATATTTTTTAATCCCGCAATACGCGGATCTTGAGGTGCAATCCGTGCCAGTTTTTCACGCCAATAGCTGGCTTGTTTTTCATTTCCTTGTTGCGCGGTAAAAAAAGCCATTAAATACAGCGCATCTTGATTGTTATTTTCCATGATCAGCACTTTTTGTAGCGCTTCAATAGCACGTTCATCATGCGCTTTTCCATGCCAGTAATTTGCTTGCTCTATTAACGAGCTGACAATATTCGCATCTGTTGCATTAGCAAGCGTGGAATGGGTAACGCCTAATAAGCAACTGGCATAAATCACTTTAACAATCATATTAAGTGTCTGTTTTTTCATTTTATTCCCCCTATTTATCAACATGACGCTTTGATATTTCACTCAGGCGACGCGTTGAGCGGCGTTGTAACCAGCAATAAATCACGCTCCCTGTTAGCGCACAAAAACCGACTGCCAACATGCCAAGCAAATAGACATGTCTGGTGCAATACCAAAGAAATTGCTGTAATAGAGGCAGGTCTCCCTGTGAAAAATGTTCTCCTAAATGGAAGCTCATCACCGTATCTTGACCACTAATTAAAGTCAGATCCCCTTTAATAGCGGCATTGACATTTGCATGGTTCAAATCACCAATGATGTTTTTAATTGAGTCATTACCTTTTGCAGTCACTAAAACAACCACACGATCTTTAGCCCAAGGAGAGATAAAACTCATCATTCCCCGCCAATCATTTAACGGAGCAAGATAATTTGCCGCATCACTACTTGGTGATAATGGATCACCGGCTAACCAACTTTTAGCTTTATCTATCAATGAGGGAGATTGGATCTCAAGTTGGTTATTTATAAAAGAGAAGGTTTTTTGTGAAAAAGCACTTGGCAAAAAGCCGTTACTACCTAACTCTCCAATCGCCAAGATATCTTTTTGTGCTAACTGATTTTTTTCTAAGGCTTGCGCACCAAGAAAAACAGAAATATAAGAAACAGGTGTACCGGTTGAATAGCCCGATCTCGCCATTAAATTAACTAAAGTATATAGCTCTTCAGTTGTGGGGTTTTCTGGCAATAATAATGTGGTTTGAGAAAAATCTGCCCGGCGACTAAATGGGAACGATGCACCTGAAAAATAGGCTAAATTAGGCATTCTGGAATAGTGCCACGTATTTTTAAATTGTAAGGTTGATTGCGGATCAATACGGCTAATCAATCCTTGGCCATCCGTTAAAATACAGGGGGCATCATCATACTCATGTAAATCAAAATAGAATTCTAATTGATTTTGACTGTAGATTTGTCGTGGATCTAAATAAAGCGTACTACTTTGCTGTGCACTCTCCATCCCTAACCACTGTCTTAATATTCCTAATGGCTCTGAACGAGAAGGATATAACGCACCAATAAATTGATGGTTTAAAGAGGCAATTAACGAAGAGCGACGGCTATTTATTTTATCTGAATGAGGAAAAACATATTGCAGATCTAAAGGTAGCGCATCTCCATCCCACCAAAAGAGATCGGGTGAGACACGAAACGAAAATTGATTAGGAGCATGATTTATTCCTTGCCGAGTAAAATCATCACGACCATGAGCTATCTCACCCAATGTTACGGGATGATTGGTATTTAACCAACGTGGGGCATCATAATCCTGACGTATCGGAATATGTTGAGCAGCAACCGTTAATTGGTCATTTGGTGGTAATTTGCCACTATTTAATGCCCATGCAGCTTGACGTAATGTTTTTTCATCATCACCGCTAATCAGTAATAATTTAAATACGGGATCAACAGGGTTATCGACTATCGTGAGCTGCCCATTTTTTCCTGATGGTAAGGTAATACCTGCAATAGTCTGTCCGGCATAACCAATTAAAACACCATCACTATCAGGTAGTTGATTCATTAATACAGGTAAATCTATTTGTTTAATATCATGACTAAAACTACCAAACCAAGAAGCAGCAATAGCGGCAGCTGTTACCTGCCCATTATCTGGTTTATCGGCTAAAACAATAGGTAACGAGGTCGCTGTCATTCTGTCAGGATCAAAGAACGGTAGGGGCAGTCGTTCCAAGCTATACCCGCCATTAATCCAACGACCTCGATAATTTAATGATGAATCGGGCGAAATCACCAAACTTAACTCATCAGCTAAAGGAGGCATACACTGCTTTTCATCTAAAGCATCGCGACTGGCAAGGCGAAAACTCAAGTTGTTTACATTGGTCAACATCATTTCAGGGATCTCTAACATATACTCATGTTCTTGCTCACCTTCTTCTAAAGGCAAAAATCCCATAGGTTGACCATTTAGCATCAAATGTAACGTTTGATCGGCTTGCACTAATCCCGATGAAGCTTTCACTTTCATGGTGAGTGTCGCACTATCGATAAACAGATCATTTGCCATACGAAATGTCACGCCGGATAATAAACGTCGACCGGATAATACTATTGGTGATGGACTCCCCATTTGAGCTAATGTTAACTGCTCTTCAATATTACGCGCCTCGGAGAGTGCAACATTATCAAATAGTTGCGTACTTACTGTGGGTTGTAGTGGCGGATGAGTATAAGATGTTGGCTCTGGTAATACTTCACCATCTAGCTCTAGCATTCCTGTTGTCGCATAGCAAAAATGAATACTCGCCATGGCAATAACCGTCAGACTTAGTATTGATGTCAGTTTCTTTTTCATACCTAGTCATCCCCATTAATAGATTGCACAGAGAGAGAGGTTTTTGTTCTTTTTACCGGTGCTTTTACTTTTTGACGACGACCAAAGAACAACTCAAAAATACAGCCAGTGATAGCACCTAACTCTTTTAATGGTTTGTCTTGATATTGTGTTTGATGAACCCAAGCATCTGCTCGACCAAAGATCACCCGTACTAACTTACGGCGTAGATTTAAATCCATTGGTAAAAAAGCGAGACGTAACTGGCTATTTTCTAAACTGACCATTTCCACAGGAAGCGTAACAACATCACGTTGCACCATTAACGTAATGCTATTAACGGTACGCTGGCGTAATTCAGCTATTTTATTAATCGCAATACGCACTCCCCCCATCGAAATATCTTCGGTGGTAGTTTGTAATTCAGCGCCATCATCAAAATGTAAAGTGATAGGAAGTGATGCCTTAATGCGGTTATTTTTACGAATTTGGCGTGTTTCTTTACCTACTGCGATCGATGCCAACACAATAAATAAACTATAAGTTGCCCAAACCAAATTCAATACAATGACTAAAGGGTCGATGCCTTGAAAATCATTTAATAAATAACGAATGATGACCCATGAAATACCCATAACTAGAAGCAGTGCAGTAATAATCAAAGGGCGTACCGTTAGATAATCCATATAGCTTTTATCAAGCAAATCGCCTTTATCAGTGACATTAAATTTACCTAATTTAGGCGAGACTAAACTGAGCAATGTAGGCAGTACTAAACTAAATGCCATCACTGTTTCATAGATTTCTCCCCAGAAAGAATAGCGATATTTACCAATATTTCGTGAGTTTACATACACCGACATAATTAAATGTGGTAATGCAAAGGCAAAAATCATACTGGCAGAAGAGGCGATAATATTGAGGTTGAATAACATAAACAGTAAAGGTGCGGTTAAAAAGATAATCCGAGGCAACCCATACTGAAAATGCATCATCGCATTGAGATAACATAACCGCTGAGGAAACGTTAAGCCACGGCCTAACATAGGGTTATCAACACGAAAGATTTGTGTCATTCCTCTAGCCCAACGAATACGTTGATTAACATGTAATGCTAAACGCTCTGTTGCTAGACCTGCAGCTAAAGGAATATCAATAAATGCCGAATTCCAACCTAAACGTTGTAATTTTAATGCCGTATGGGCATCTTCTGTGACTGTCTCAACCGCAATACCACCAATTTCTTCTAGGGCACTACGACGCATTACCGCACATGAACCACAGAAGAAGGTTGCATTCCAATTATCATTACCTCGTTGAACAGGTCCATAAAAAAGTGCACCTTCGTGAGGGCCGTTTTTGGCGGCACTTAAATTACGTTCAAAAGGATCGGGTGAATAGAAATAGTGTGGTGTTTGCACCAAAGCTAATTTTGGATCTTCAAGGAAATAACCCACCGTTGCCTGTAAAAATATACGGGTAGAGATATGGTCACAGTCAAAGACGCAAATAAGCTCACCATCAGTTAATGCCATTGCGTGATTTAGATTACCTGCCTTAGCGTGATCGTGCTCTTCACGCTCAATATAAGTCACACCAACATCATTGGCGAATTGCTTAAACTCTTCACGGCTACCATCATCCAAAAGATAAACTTTCATTTTATCTTTTGGATAATCAATACCTTGTGCAGCTAAAACCGTATCACGCACCACATCTAAACTTTCGTTATATGTGGGTACATAAATATCCACTGTTGGCCATAACGAGATATCTTTTGGTAATGGTGCTATTTTTCTATTTAATGGCCAAGCTGTTTGGAAATAACCTAATACTAAAATAATCCAAGAGTAGATCTCAGCCAAAAATAATCCTGTACCCAATATCCCTTCAATAGAGGTATTAAAATTAAGTGTGTGGGTTGCTCGCCAATACAGATAACGTGTAGACATTAACAATGATAAAAAAATCATTGTTAATAATCGTTTTTTGACTTTTTAGAGCCAATAATAAATAACAGCAGAATATTAATTATACCAAATATATATTGTTGTTTAGCACTCATTGGCATAACAATAAGCGAAAACATTGTTATTAATAAAAAAGCTGTTATTAATAGTTTAAATAATTTATTCATAACCCCGTACCTTGCCATTGCTATTATTTTCTTTTTTAAGAAAAAATTCATTCTTGGTACGATAGACCAATAAATTCTTTTAAAAAAAGAAAATACCAATAGCTATAAATTGACATAAGTCAATATTATTTATATATAAGAGCTTGTTTAATTAGCTGATGCAATAAATGAAAATATCTTTTGCAATGAGAGCTTTTCATTTACTTGGCACTTATCTGTGGTTTTTTTTTCAAATAACTGATTATCTAGCAAACACTTACTTCGCTTATTAACTCTATTTTTTTCTTTTACTTCCGAGGCTAAATCTTGTGAATAAGAAAGAGAAGTCGCTATATTAGCTGTTTGTTTTTGCCTATTTTTAACTTTAGATATATTCAAGAACTCTTCATTATCCCCTGATAGGGAGTCTTTATTATCCTGTTGATTTATAACACCATTACCAATATTACAGGCTATATTCCCTGTCGTTTGAGAAGAGAAATCTTGAAAAGTAAATCCCTCTTCCTGGAACTTATTTTTTAAATTATTTATATCATCATACATAATATGAACCCTTAAATAATCGCACCTAACACCTTGTCAAACAATTAAAAACCTCACCAAGATAAGGATACGAAAACAATTAAAATAAGCTTATTTAAAAGCTAACACCTAAGAGGTGAAGGACAACTTTCATTTATTTATACAAATCTAAATCATGCAGAGTAATTTTACTTGTAAAATATTTCATCTAATAAAAAAGACACTGTCTAATTGTAAGTAATGATTATTTAATTTGAATTGTATAATTATTTTAATAGGAAATACAACGTCTCCAAAATAGCTATTTTTTGCTCAGCTTGTATTTTATTTTATCTAACTGTGTATTTTTACTTAATACAATGTTAATGAAAAACACAAAAAGAAAGTCACTTTTTAACGTAAAAAAGCAGGTTAATTCCCCATATAATAACGTGATAAAACTAATAACAAATTGTATAAATTTTATAAAAATAAAATCCTGTAATTATTACCTTGTAATATAATTTATTCTAAGAAGAAAAAACATTGAGAAAAGTAATATGAAAAATTTCAGCTACTGATCTTTTTTAAATGTAAAGAATGGCTCACAAAGCAAAATGCGATGTTGTTTTTTGTGTTGATCATCATCAAAAAAAGACACGTTTTTATAAGTGAAAAGTGTATTTTTTTCATAGAGTAGCTAACACATTGTCATGCTATAAAAAGAAAATAACTTTATTTATTCAGACCTATTAAGACAATCTAAAAAAAATAACTTAAAAGTGATGATTTAATAACAATATTCTTTATTGTTTATTAATAGGAAAAACAACTATCATTAACCATAAAATCAGGATAATTAACCAAGATTATATTTTACGTATTAAATAATATTGTTAATAATACTTAATAAAAAGAATAAATATACTAGATACGAATACATTAATTAACTTTAACACTATAATAACAATAAATTTTTAACCAACTGATTTATAATAAATAATGTATACCTTGTAGATACTATTACTATATACACGTATTAATACGTATATTTTTGTTTTTTTATATCATTAAATAGCACTTAACTACGTTTTTATACTAATAAAAACACATCAAATAACAACCATCTATTTTAGATATAATGTTAACGATAACATTTTTACAGCCACTCTTTTTAAGAGTATTCCTATCATATTAATCCATATTTTCTTTATTAAAATCTAAAAACCAGTCATTTTATGATAGTTTTTTCTATTAAAAATGGGGTTAGAAAAAACGTTTCACCTCCTGACAAGATCACAAAATGCGCTTATCTACGATTGTTTCTATGCTATCTTTAATAAATAGTGATAAATCTTATAATCTGTGGAAGTAATAGACAGAGAAAAAACACATTAACTGAAGTGATGACCATTAAGCACCATAGCTTCTTCTCTATTTAATTAAGCTACGGATTACATTTACAGGATAACTAAGAGACTGATATGTATTATGGTTTTGATATGGGCGGCACAAAAATCGAGCTCGCCGTTTTTGATAAAGATCTGACTCAAGTATGGCAAAAACGTGTACCAACGCCAAAGAATGATTATCAAGCTCTATTAAATGTTTTTAAAACACTCACTTTAGAAGCTGATAATGATTTAGGCTGTAAAGGAAAAATAGGTATCGGTGTTCCTGGCATCGTCAACGCAAAAGAAGGAACTGTATTTACCACCAACGTGCCTGCTGCCAAATATAAACCGATGATCCACGATCTGGCTAATATTCTTGAACGCCCCGTCAAAGTTGAGAATGATGCTAACTGTTTTGCCTTATCAGAAGCATGGGATCCTGAATTTCGTCATTATCCTTCAGTACTGGGTTTAATATTAGGTACAGGTGTTGGCGGTGGTTTTGTCATTGATGGCAAAGTACTCTCTGGTAAAAATGGTATTGCCGGTGAAATAGGTCACATGAATCTGAATATAGATGCTGATAATGTGATTGGTGAAACCATGCCAAAAATATTGTGCGGTTGTGGTAGAAAAGCCTGCTTTGAGACTTATTTATCTGGTCGTGGTTTTGAACGTATGTATAAAGCCTTTAATGGCTCACCACAAAGAGCGGTGGATATCGTTGCACAATATTATCAAGGCGATGAACAGACCCAACAGCATGTTGACCGCTATATGAAAGTATTAGCAATTTACCTTAGTAATATTCTGACTGTACTTGACCCACATTTAATTGTTATTGGTGGCGGTTTATCACAATTTGACGCACTGTATACCTTATTACCGGATTATCTCTCACATTGTGTATACGGTAATACACAAATTCCAACAATAGAAAAAGCACGTTATGGTGATGCGGGTGGAGCAAGAGGAGCTGCCTGCTTAAATTTATTAGACTGAATATAATAGAAGAAGAGCCATCTAACAGAAAGGCTCTTCTCTTTACAGTAGATTCATAAATAAAGGTCATCACCTACAATAAAGGCTTATCGTTATGGATCGTCTCTGGCTAAAAAGAAGATTTTATATTCTCGGTGGTTTAACTATCCTTCTTTTCTTACTACAAATTATAGGGAGCCTCTTCCCTGTCCATCTTCTTCAATATGGTATTATTCCAAGAAGCAGCGAAGGTTTATTCGGTATCTTTATTTCACCTTTTATTCATGGATCATGGTCTCACCTTTTTAGTAATTTATTACCTTTTCTTATCCTTAGCTTTTTATTGATGACACAGTCATTACGAGAATATTGCTATTCAAGTATTTTTATCATTATCATCAGTGGATTATTAGTTTGGTTATTTGGGCGTAACGCTATTCATGTCGGTGCAAGTGGGTGGATCTTTGGATTATGGTCACTGCTAATTGCCCATGCTTTTACTCGCCATAAAATTATCGATATCGTCATCGCCTTATTTGTGCTGTTTTATTACGGCTCTATGGCTTATGGATTAATCCCCGGGCAATTAGGAGTTTCTACAGAATCACATATCGCAGGCGTTATCTCTGGGTTGCTTTATGCTTGGTGTGCAAGAAAAATCATTCGTCGGAAAAGCCGTGTAGTAGAAATAATAAAATGAAATAATTACACCATCATTTATCAATAACAAGTTGATAAAATTGATATATTAATACCAATATTTACTTTAATATGCATTTTTATAGGAAGAATTGAACTAGAATTAATCTATCTCTAAGTGAATGTTTAAACCAATAAGCGAGCCTGTTATGAAAAAAATACTAGTTTTATTAATTGGTAGTACATTGGCTTTTGCATCTCAAGCCAATTCAAACCAACAAAATAGTGGTGGTTTTGTTGCCCCACAAAGCGCTATCACCACCACAGAGCAAGGTGGATTTAAAGGCCCTTCAATTAGCGAAACCACCGTTGCTAAAGCAAAAACACTTTCAGATGATACTTGGGTTATCTTAACAGGCAAAATCAGCAAAAAAATTGGTGATGAGCTTTATGTTTTTGAAGACACAACAGGTGCTATTAATGTTGAAATAGACCAAAAAAGATGGCGTGGTCAAACCGTTACGCCTGAGAATACCGTAAAAATTGAAGGTAAGATCGATAAAGAGTGGACAAGTACTGAAATCGATGTAAAACAACTGAGCATTGTTAAATAACTATACTCTTTAAAAAGACACATAAAGATTAAAACATTATGTGTCTTTTTATTTATTCCCTTCTTTTATCCTTATCCATTGATGCTTCCTCCATCAATTTATCATTGAACTATGAACAATATAGCGCCACCGTTTTATTGTTATCTCCGCCACAAAAGCTTTTTTGATTGTTTTTATTTTAAGTAAGAAAAAATACTTAAATTACGTAATTATTAAATATTTTTTATAAAAAAAACAAAACGCATCAAAAAATGACGGCTATAATTTGATAAATTACTATACCGCCATAGGAGGATGTATGTTTAAAAAATATTTATTAGCAATTTCTTTATTAGCATTATCCAGCGGTACTACTTTAGCAGCTAACCCTATTGCTAAATTAAAAGTCACAGGAAGGATAAAACCTCCGACTTGTACTATCAATAATGAAGAACAAGAAGCCACAATCATCTACAACTTTGATATCACTCCAGGTCTTTTCCCTGAAAAGGGTGACTTAAAGTTAGCAGGTCAATCAAAAAACATTGTTATTTCTTGTGATTCAAGTACTTATTTAGCTTTTGTTGCAACAGATAATAGATTAGGAACACAGAGCCAAGAAAGTGAAGCCTTCTTTGGTTTAGGTCACTATCAATTTAAAAATAAAGATGATGGAAAAAATGCAGAAACAAAAGTGGGCTATTACACCATCAATATCAGCAATGCCACTGTCAAAAAAGAAGATGGTAGTAAGTTTGAAAAAGCTTATATCAAATCTAACAACGCCACGACATCAGTTCCTAATACATTAATTCATAAACAAAGTGAGTATGGTTGGGCTTTGCCTGGTAAGACATCTGTTGCAGGAAAATCTTTTGCTGCTGACTTTGAAGTCAAACCCGTCATTAATAGCCAAATGAAAAAAATCGAAGGTGAAGCTGAGTTAGATGGCTTAGCCACTTTGACATTTCAATTTGGTATTTAATATTAATAAAGCGTAAGGTATTTAACAAATACCGTACACTTTTTATTATATGCTTTTTTATTTATTATAATAAGACTCGTATTTAAATACTCAAACAAAGAAGGTAATTTATTAATTATCTTATTTTGATTTAAATAACAATCAATGATTATCTTATTAAGATTAAAATGTTTAATTCTTATCTTTTTTATACATTTAAAGTTTATTTAATTACAAATACTATTTTTTATTTTTTATCAGCGTATAATTATTTGTAAGGTATTCTTATTAAGATAATAATATAAATAAGCAACTTAAAAAGTTGAGAGCATTTTATTATTTCAGAAAAATAAAGTGCATTAAAAAGGTATATATATCGAATTAAGATATATATACTTCCACAGGAGGATGTATGTTTAAAAAAAGTTTATTAGCTGTTTCTTTACTTGCTCTAACAAGTAGTGTTGCCTTTGCTGCTGCACCTACTGCTAAATTAAAAGTTATCGGTACTATTCAACCCCCTACTTGTACAATTAATGGGGAAGCAAGTGAAACTACTGTTGAATATAATTTCGATGTTAGCCCTGGCGTTTTTCCAGCAAAAGGTAATCTAACATTAGAACCAATATCACACAACATTACTGTAACTTGTGATGCTAAAACCTATTTAGCTTTTGTTCCTACAGATGATAGAGCAGGCACAGAATTAGAAGAGAATGAGGCTAACTTTGGTTTAGGTACATACCAAACTAAAGATAAAGATGGAGAACCTGAAGAGACTAAAGTAGGTTTCTATGGTATTACCATGAAAAATGCGACAGTAAAATCAACTGCTGATGCTGAAGAAACTAAAGTTTCTGTATACTACAATGGTGCTGTAAACAATTCTCAAGACCTTAAAAAAGAAAAAGCGTTTGCGTGGGCTACAAGCGCTGATGATTTCTCTGCGGGTGAAATATTTGCAGCTGATTTTGAAGTCAAGCCAACTATCAATAGTGTACTAAAAAATAGTGATGGTGATGCTAAATTAGATGGTTTAGCAACTCTTGCTTTCCAATTTGGTATCTAATTAAATTAATTTAAAATAGAATGTAAGAAATTAAACAGATTTCTTACATTCTTATTTTTTCAAAATAATAACCTTTTCGATAATATCAAAAAAACTATCAAGAAAAAACAATCTATATCTTACAATTGAATATAGAACCCTATCAAATAAAGAGAGTCAGCTTTTGATAAATTATATTATATTTAATCTTTTGTTAAATTATTACTGTAAAAATATTATCCAAGAATGTTAATCATTTATATATTATTATAATATATAAATGCAATCTTATTTAGATTATTTTTATATACTTTTAGTCACTCTAAAAACTTGAGACTTTTATTATTTGAAATCAAATAACGTAAGAAATCATGTTGGTTTCTTACGTTTTTATTTAAATATTTTTATAAATTATCAGATATAGAAAGTCTTTTATTAATTATCTTATATAGACTATATTTTTTAGAGTAGCCGATTTGATATAGAATATAAAAAACCATTTTAAAATCACCAATTAAATTACAAGACTGTTTTTTATTTTCTATAAGCGTATAATTAA
Organism: Proteus sp. G2674; assembly: GCF_009915195.1. Taxonomy (NCBI): domain Bacteria; kingdom Pseudomonadati; phylum Pseudomonadota; class Gammaproteobacteria; order Enterobacterales; family Morganellaceae; genus Proteus; species Proteus sp. G2674. The sequence continues at coordinate 43,240 of NZ_JAABLS010000040.1, read as the reverse complement.
TTAAAAATTATTATAAAGGTCGAATTAGTTAAATACATCAGAAAAAGAAACTACACTAGCTGGCTTTAGGTTATTATGAATATTATAAAATCTTTTTATTTTACCTTACCATTTTTAAGTATTTCATTAGTATCAACATCTGCTTTTGCAGATATTTATAACGATCTAACACCATCATTTAATGATGATTGTTTTGTGTCACAAAAAGATATAACCATAGAGTATCATAATCTTAACGCTTATATGTTTAAATCTAATGAAAATAATAAGTTAGATGATCGTTATACATTAATAAATATAAGCTGTCCTTCACCTGTATCACCTGTACTATTTTCAATAAAAGCAGATGAAAAAATGGGAACAACCACAGATAATGATCAAACTCATTTTGGCCTTGGCACTATAAATACAACAGGTAAGATTGGTTTTTTTCAGGTATCTGTTGAAAAAGCCACAGTAGATGGTATTGATGTTAATATTTATGAAACAGATAACGAAAATAATATTGGCATAATAAAAACAAGCCCACAATTAAAAATAGGCACTCTAAACGGATTTAGTCAAGATGGTGTAACACCTTCGAAAGGGAATAACTATCAATTAAAGTTAAAAATTTCACCAACAATTTATAGTTTAAAAGAAACAAATGGCCCTCTTGTCGATGGTGGAGAACTTTCAGGCTCTCTATTATTCGATTTTTCATTTGGATCTTAAAATTTAAAAACGCGACGTTTTACTATGGGGTTCATTATGCATTTTCGATATCGTAAAATGATATTTTTATTATTAGCTTATCTAATTAACAATAATTTAGCATTAGCTGATAATAAAAATATCGAGTTTGATATTGACTCACTTAAATCTCTTGGTTATGGCAGTGAAATCGCTGATTATTTTAAAGAAGGAAGTCATTTTCTTCCTGGTTATCATGATGTAACAATTATAGTAAATAGTAGCCTTAACTATTCTGATAATATTCTTATTAATGAATCAGGTAATCTTTGCTTAAATAATCAATTAGTAGATAAGCTGAAATTAAAAAAAAAGAGATAAATTCAGATTGTGCTGATTTTTTAGAGATATATCCTGAATCAGATATTACCTATCACCCAAATAACAACTCTATTGATATCACTATTAATGATGATTACTTCGATCAAAGTGCCTATGGTAATGAATTAACCTATGGTGGCTTAGGAGTATTCAACAACTATAGAATCTATGGTATGAAGTTAAATGGCTCTAATAATAGGAGTTTTTATCAAGGTGATTTTAAAACAGGTATAAATTTTTATAATTGGATTTTACGTAATAACAGTAGCTTTTCTTCAGGTGATGGGAAAACTTACTATAGATTTAATGAAACAACGCTTTCACGTACAATAGAGCGCATCAAAGCCATTTTACAATTAGGCCAAATTACATCTAATAGTGAGTTATTAGATAGTGCTGATGTGAATGGTTTTCAATTATATTCAGATAGTAGCTATCAAAACAGTAAGTTGACAGTTCCTATTACTGGGATGTCTGAAAAACCGGCTACCGTTGAAGTCACTCAAAATAATCGATTGTTATATAGAACGATAATACCTGCAGGCCCTTTCCAATTAAATAACATTAGTGGTGTATCATCAAGTCAACCATTACATGTCAAAGTTATTCAAGATGATGGTACTATTCAAGAATTTGATGTTATTACATCAAATAAAGACTTAAAAAATCCACAAAGTAGTACCAGCTTTAACTTTTTTATGGGGAAATATAGAAAAAATTCAAGTGATGAACGCATACATACTCCTTTTATTGCCGGTTTGGAAGGTGGCATTAATTATTTAAATCATAATTTTCTAGGGGGTATGGAAATATCATCAAAATATAAGTCCATTGTAGGTAGCGTAAATAGCATTTTTGGTGAACATCGCCCTTTATCTACTGGCTTTGGCATTAAATATGCATCTTCTAATAAAGGTGATGGCTTCCAAGCAAATGCTAATTTAAGTTTACCTGTATCAGTATTCTCACTAGGCTTATCAACTATATATCGTTCACGCAACTATTCCACACTCTATGAATCTCTACAAATAGATAATATAGAAGACAAATTAGATGATAATCTTGCTAATAATCAGACAAAAACATCAAGCTCATTATCTCTAAGTTTAGGAAATCAACGTTATGGATCACTGAGTTATATCCTTAGCTATAACCAATATTATGGTGATAAAAAAGACAATTATTCAAATACCATTTCTTATGGAAAAAGATTTCCATTTATGTCTTTTAATATTAGCTATCAAAAAAGTAGTAATTTTGAAGATCGTACATTTGTAAACATCAATGTACCTATTAATAATTCATCATCATTTAGTACTCAATACCAACATTATAAAACCTCATCTTTAACAACAAATTATAGTAATTATTATAATGATTTATTTAGATATTCTATCGGGGCTACTGCTGATAAAGATAGTAAAGATAAGAATATTAGCGGTAATATCAATGCAACAACCGCTTACAGCCAAATTAGTGCGACAGGCTCCTTTAGTAATAATAATCAAAAATCGGCGATGCTGACAGCATCTGGCGCTATTGCTTATAGTGACGGTTTATTTGCTACTTCTCCTGTGGAGTTAGGAGATACTTTCGGTATTTTACATGTTCCAGGACAATCTGGTATTTTAGTTAACTCTATGGGTGGTGGTACGACAATAACTAATCACTTTGGTACTGCCGTTATTCCTAACTTACCCGTAAATAAAAAAACAACTGTTCTATTAAATACTAAAAATTTACCACTCAATGTTATGTTAGGCACAACATCCTTTGATATTGCATTGGCAAAAGGTACTGTTTTTTCTCGTGAGATCCCCGTCAATACAATGAAGCAAGTTTTATTAGAAATAAAAAAACCAGATGGTAAACCTGTTAATACAGCAAATAGTGTTATTGATGATAAGGGAAATCTAATAGGTGTTATTATGGGGGATGGTAATGTTATAATAAGTAATGAGCAAATCGGTAAGCCACTAAAAGTAAAATCAGATAATGGTGACATCTGTTCTATTGATTATTCAGTTCCAGAAGAATTTAATCCAGACTTTTTATATGAAAAAGTTGATGCAATTTGTAAGTAATACAAAGAGGATAGTCTAATTATGAAAATACTAAAAGGAATGATTTTTCTCATTCTATTAATAAGCCATTTTTCTCATGCGAGTTTTCAATTGGAAACCATGACTGTTATTTTAGATTCAGAAGAGCCAAGAAAGATTTTTAATGTTAAAAATACGGGTAGTGAACCTATTTTATTATCAACAAAAGTCAGCGATTTAGATAACCAACACGAAATAGCAAAAAATATTATTATAACTCCACCTATTACAAGAATAGATCCAGATCAAAGTCAGAATATTAATTTCATTCTAAAAGACGGTATTGAATTTGATGATGAACAAATTTTAAAAGCCTCTTTTCAAGGTATTGGTGTTGCAAAGGCCAATTCAACAAAAATGCCTATCAGACAAGATATTGCGATGTTAATTATTCCAAAAGGGTTAACCATAGAGCGTGAACCTTGGAAAAATCTAGAAGTAAAACAAGTCAATAATCAATTAATATTAAAGAATAATGGTAAACAAGTTATTCGTATGGCTCCCGCTTTTAGCTCTTTACCAAGCAATAACGGTTATAGTATTGGTCAATTTTATATTCGTCCTCAAGAAGAAATTAAAGTTGATGTAAAAGAAAAGTTAACAGAAATAAAAATATCACCTTTAAGTCGTTATGGATTTAAATTAGCAGGTGATGCAAAAATAAAAGTTAATGGTTAAGTAATAATTATAAAAATACTTTTCCAAATAAAATATAAAAACCTCGAAATAGTCATTCGAGGTTTTTTATATTTTATTATAATAATTATTTTACTAACCTTGGTACAACAGGATTTTCTGGTGACGATTTTAAAAATGACATACAAAGAGCACCTAAAATAACCAAGAGCATAATCAAATCAAAACCATCAATAAAAGAGGCTACATGTGCTTCTCTTATTACTAATGCCATCGTTGTTTGATAATGTTCAGCAATATTCCCTGCTAATTTTTGCTCACCAGTTTGTATGTATCCTCTTAACAAATCATAATGAGTATCATATGAGATCCTCAAATAAGTATTGATAATAGCTCCTGCAAGGGCTGGCATTAATACTCTCGCTATCGAAATATATGCCCCTAAATGTAACGCTTCTTGTGGCTTGATATTAGTAACAAATGAGGCAATTAATCCGATAAGTAGCAAACATTCCCCCATTGCTTGCATAGATATGACAATAAAGAAATCATTAGCTCGCCACTGATAATCAATTTGATGACCGATTAAACATGCTCCTCCAATAATCATAATACCTATTAACATCATTAATCGTGGCTCTAAACGCCGTGCAAGAAAAATAGCTATTGGACTACATAATAGATAGACAAAGAAGGCAAGATTAGTAACTTGACCTATTTGTAGTGGTTTCAACCCACCAACAACACTCAAAAATGAAGGTATAAATAACGAATTAGGTAACATCAAAAAGCCATATAAACAGGCAATAATAAAGCAGAGCCGTAAATTACTATCTTTGATCCAATTTAAGTGGCCAAAGCTTTGTTTATAAATATAAGCTCTAATAATAAATGTCCCCATCAATATAGCGCTACCGATTAAGCAAGACACGACCAGCCCAGAATCCCACCAACCTAACAATTCACCTTGAACGACACCAATATATAATAGTGTTAATCCTAAGCATTTAAGCGCCATTCCCCCCCAATCACTTTGAGCGAGCAATGATTTATTAATAGGTGAGAGAGGCATTCCCCACCAGGTAAAAAATAGGATGACTAAGGTGAAAATAGCGGATAACCAATAAATCCAATGCCAATTCAATATGTCAACAAATTCTCCTGAGATCCCCACTCCCGCATCCATTCCTACAGAAACACGTAAGCTATAAGCCGCCATAACGATTAGCCAAACATTGGGATTTAAACTTTTTAAGGCTAATGAAATCGTCATCGGCAAATAAACTCCGATACAAAATCCAATCATAAAATGAGCAATAAAAAGTCCGCCAAAACCAATCTGTTGTCCTATTATGGGAACCGCTAATCCACAACAAAAAAGGATAAAACTCGCACTGATTAATATTTTTTCTGCGCCATAAACCACCATAAACCAAGGCACAAGAGTCATACTGATCAATTGAGCTATATTAAGAGCCACATTCAACCAAGATCCTTGGGCAACATCTAAACCAAACACGCCTCTTAAATCCGCTAACGAGATAGAAAACATACGTACAAAGAGTGTTGATAAAATAGCTCCGGTAAAAACAGCTATAACAACAAAAATAGGACGATGATTTTGTGCTGCTGATAATAATTTAATCACTGCGATCCCCCTCCTCTACAGGAAGGCTTTCTGTGTCAATTTTCACTTGCACAGACATACCCGCTCTTAATTTAGCTAAGTGTCGGTTATCACTATTGAGCGTGATATAAACCGGAATACGTTGTACTACTTTAGTAAAATTACCACTGGCATTATCCGCAGGAATAAGAGCTGACTCACCACTACTTTGTGCGCCGATATATCTCACTTTTCCTGAAAAAACATCGGTAGGAAAAGCATCAACTTTGATAGCAACAGATTGTTCTGGCTGTACTTTTTTTATTTGTGTCTCTTTTAAATTGGCAATAATGTATACATCGTTAATCGGTGTTAAAGTCACAATTTCGCTACCCGCAGTCACAAGTCTACCGATATTGACTTTTATTTTATTTAATTGCGCATCGAAAGGAGCCTTAATAGTCGCGTATGAAAGCTCCGTTTCAGCCTGCTGATACTGTGTTTGAGCGATATCTTTTTGTGCCAGACGTATTTTTTCTTGAGATTTTAGTAATACCAGTGCTTGTTTAGCCTGATCCCACTCATTTTTCGCAGCACTTTGTAATTTCATTAAACGTTGCAAATCAGATTGAGCATCTAAATAATTTTGTTGTGTGATAGCCCCACTATTAATTAAATCTTTACGCAACATTGGGCTGCGCTTGGCTTGGGTAACATCAATAACTGATGCTTGATAACGATTAGCTAATTTCTCAATATTTAATTGATATTCTTTAATTTCTTCAGTGAGATTATCTAAAGCTAATTGGGCTTTTTGATACTCTGCTAATGCCGCTTGCCGATTTAATATTTGTTCTTTCTTATTAATTTCAGCAATGACCTCACCACGTTTTACTACTTGGTAATCCTCTTTATTAATCTGAGAAATAAACCCAGTCATTCGTGATTTCAATATCGTTGAGTCCGCTTTTATGTAAGCGTTATCTGTTGTTTGATAACGAGCATCACTCCACCAGCGATCCCAATCTGCAGTCGCTATACCAATAAACGCAACAACACATATCACAGTGATCCAAGGTGTATAAACCATCACTAACTGCATGATTTTTTCTTTTTTTGATTGAATATTTTCCATCTTTCTACTCCTAAGCAAAGCTTAGTGATATTTAACTTTTGCTTTAATCTAACATTGTTAGGTTTGATAAATATGTTAAACTAACATTGTTAGATAGAAAAGAGGAAAATGAGAATTATTTATGAAAAGCCCTAAAATTGATCGATTAAATGTGTTGGATACGGCGCTTTCTTTGCTGGAAAAAGAAGGGATTGAAGGCTTAACAATGCGAAAACTGGCAGATGCATTACATATAAAAGCCGCCTCTCTCTACTGGCATTTTGATAATAAACAAACGCTTATTGAGGGAATGGCAGATCGTATAGTCAGTGAAGTCGCTGTTGATTTTCACTATAGCCAAGATTGGAAAGCGGATCTAAAACGTCTAGCAACAGAGCTAAGAGAAGCTTTTTTACAACATCGTGATGGTGCTAGAGTTTTTGCCGGAACCTATGTGATTTCTGAGAATGTGTTACGTATAAACAATACGCTTATTACTTTAATTATGCAGTCTGGTGCATCTGCTGAGTTAGCGAGCAATATGTCGATGACCTTACTCTATTTTATTTTAGGGTGTTGCATTGAACAGCAAGCTATCACGCTTATTGATAGTGAAATTTTAATGCAAAAACGACTCGCTTTTGAACAAATTGTACGTGATAAATACCCTCAAACTTGGCAAGTAAGAGAAATTCTTTTTGCTGATGATTTTGCTATGCGTTTTAATTTTGGCTTAGAGCAATTAGTCACAGGGTTTGAACACCAACTGATGACACCATGAGGTTGGTTTAAAAAGGCCGTTTGTAACTAAACAAACGGCACTTTATTTATACTTAATAACCTATTTATCGTTAATAATCCGTTAGTACGAAGCTACACTGGTCCATAACTTATTGCGGTAGCAATACCAATTGCAGCCATACCTATCACGACCCAAATCATTAAAATAGGGAATACAAATTTAACCCAACGCGTCCACGGCACTTTACCTACCGCCAGTACCGCCATAAGTACACCTGATGTTGGGGTAATAATATTGGTAAAGCCATCACCGAGTTTTAAAATAAGGACACCGGTTTGACGTGTAAGATCAAGAATATCGAGAATAGGCACCATAATAGGCATAACGATCGATGCTTGTCCCGTTCCTGATGTGACTAGCAAGTTAAATAGTAAATTAAAGAAATAAAGTAATTGAGCGCCCCAAAAGTGAGAGGTTTGCTGTAATGGCACTAATGTGGCTTGTACAATAGAATCAAGCACTCGTCCTTCATCTAAAATAACAATAACCGCTCTGGCGATCCCCACCACCAATGCCCCATACACTAAAGATTGAGCACCTTTCATAAAGGTTTTGATATAGTCATTAGGGGCAATTTTAAACATAGCCGCCACAACAATGCTCATCATAATAAAAATGGCTGATAGATGTTCAATCCCCCATTTATATTCAAAAGCGCCATATAAAAACAAACCTATAAACGCTATAAATACCACCAAACTCAATTTTTGCCTCAATGAGAAGGTACTATCTAATGATTGAGTGTGTGGCTGTTCATAATCAGGATCATCTTTAGCTATTCCATACATATAACTGGTCGTTGGATCATTCGCAATACGTCTGGCATACCAGACAATATAGGCAATAGTGACAACAATTAAGATAGCGAATAATACAACTCGAAAAATAACACCAGAAAAAAGAGGAACTTCAGCTAATGTTTGTGCAGTACCTAAAATAGTTGGATCTAATACACCAACCGCATTACCTGCATAATAGCCTAAATAAACAACTGCAACCCCCGTAATAGCATCAAGTTTCATTGATCGCGAAAGGGCTATTCCTATAGGGATAAACGCAATAACGGCATTGGCCGCAAGCCCAAGGGATGACAACATACCAAAAATAAAAGCAACCGTAATAATAAGAGATTGATAATTACCTTTGGTTTTAACAATAAGCGCATTAATACCTGAATCAATAGCACGGGTGCGATCATAAATGGCAATCGCGCCACCAATCATAAAGATCAAGAAAATAATACTGGCAGATTGTTTTAACCCTACAGGAATTGCATAAAACACATCCATCAATGAAGCTGGATTTTGTGCAACATAATTAAAGCTATTAGGGACAACGCGGTTTAATCCATTAACGGTTTCCCGCTGATAACTTCCCGCGGGGATCAAATAGGTGGCGATGGCCGCTAAAATAACGATGCCAAAAATAATAATAAAGGCATCAGGCATAGCCCATTTTATTTTTTTACTCTTTTCCATACATTCACCTTATTGAGACAGACGCTTAATAACATTTGCAAATAGCACTGTTCTTTCGGTCAATGACGGTAAATCGAGATATTCTTTATCACTATGTTGATAGCCACCAATAGGGCCTAAACCATCAACACTTGGCGTACCCACACCGGCAGTAAATGAAGCATCAGATCCTCCTCCGGTTGAAATATCTTCAATAGCTAAGCCAATTAAATCCGCTTGCTGTTTAATGATTTCTATTAAATTGGCACTTTCAGGTGTTTTCTCCATTGGAGGGCGATTAATGCCACCTTTTAGCGTTAATTTAACCCCCGCTAACACAGGTTGACTACAAACTTCTCTGACTTGCTTATCAATTTCAATACCCTGCTCATCCGTTGAAATACGCACATCGATTTCAGCTCGTGCATGGGGTGCAACCGTATTGACAGATGTACCACCAGAAATCAGTCCGACATTAACGGAAAGACCTTCAGCATGGCGAGAAAGCGCATGTAGGGCCTGAATTTTGTATGAGAGCTCTTGAATAGCACTAATTCCTGCTTCTGGTGCAATACCTGAGTGAGATGCTTTCCCTTCAATCAACAGCTCATAAGTTCCAACACCTCGACGAGCGCTAACAATGGCACCATTCGCACGAGCAGGCTCCATAATTAATGCATAAGCTTTATTTTTGGCATATTTTTCAATTAAATGACGCGATGTTTTTGACCCTATTTCTTCATCACAGTTAAGTAATATTTCAACATTTTGATAAGAGAGATCGCCACTTTGTTTGAGTGCATTAATCGCATAGTAAGTTAAAACATGGCTGGCTTTCATATCAATAACACCGGGGCCATAGGCACGGGAGCCATCGATACTAAATGGACGCTCTGCTACTGTTCCTTTAGGAAATACGGTATCTAAATGTGCAGCAATAAAAATTTGTGGGTTTGTGGCATCTTTATGAACTAAACGGTAGTTATTCCCTAGTTGTTCATTTTCAAATACTTCAACAACAAAACCTAATTTTTGGTAGCGTTGAATTAAAATATCGGCGACTGCATCAACCCCTTGTTTATCATAAGAGCCGCTATCGATATTCACTAACTCCTTTAGAAAATCAACCATTTCATCATATTGTGAATTAATTGTGTGTTGCATTTTATTTACCTCTTGTAATTATAATTTGTCTTTTTTAGCTAGATATTTAAATCAAGATGGCCTTTATCAACTGCAATAAAATGCTTGATAAAAAGCATTAGCCTTAAAATAAAATGTGGATTTATTTATCAATAACATCACATTAAACTTTACATATATTTAATATGATTGCATCTATTTTTTAAAACCATAATAACAATTAATTAAATAGAATAAGATCTGCTAGAAATCACATGATAGAAATAGATAAAATAATCTAAAGCTAATAAGAACATTGAAAAATAGAAAAGAAGTTTAAGATAAAATACTTTTTACTATTTTATCTTGTTTTTAGAGAGCATTATTTTAAATAGATTTATTTTGTTTTTTGATAAAACCTAAAAAAACAAAATAAAACAAAATTATTTTTTATCAAACAAACAATAAAACCAATAAAATAATTTTTTAACACACTGTATTAAGAAAAATCGCTCTATTATTAAAATAAAAACATTTATTTTCAATTTTATTTGATGAAAGAACAATACAATAAAACTCGGTAATAAATTTATCATACAATATAAAATATGTATGATAATAAAAGGTATTTTATCTTATCTAATAAAATTTATTGATTAATAAATAAAACCACTCTTTTTTTTATGCGTTAAATGATGATCTTAAAATCGTGTTTTATATTAGTTTTATTTACTTTTTTTAGTATCTAATGTTGAGAGCCAAGCTACTTTTGCGGTGGAATTTATTGTGATGACATACCTATGTCATAAATCCCCCTTAAAATTGACATCACAATAACCCATTTTTTTAATGGTAGGATGTTCTACATTCTTCCCATTCGCCGTTAATAATGATTTCACATAGTAGGTCTAAACATATGAATAAATCGGTTGAAGCAGTAATTTTAGATTGGGCTGGTACAGTAGTCGATTTTGGCTCTTTCGCCCCCACACAAATTTTTGTCGATGCCTTTGCTCAAGCCTTTAACTTTAAAATAAGTTTATCAGAAGCACGAGGGCCGATGGGGATGGGGAAAATCGATCATATTCGTGCTTTACTTAACGAGCCTAATATTCGCACTCGCTGGACAGCCCAATTTGGTCACCCACCAAGTGAAAAAGAGGCACAGCATATTTATCGCACCTTTATGCCGTTACAAATTGCACAAGTGGTACATTTTGCTAAACCGATTGAAGGAGCACTTGAGGCTATCACGACCATAAGAGCACAAGGAATTAAAATCGGCTCTTGCTCAGGTTATCCTAAAGCCGTAATGGATGTATTAGTACCGAAAGCCGCTGAATATGGTTATCAGCCTGATTGCGTGGTTGCTAGTGATGAAATTGTCGCCGGCTCTCGCCCAGGCCCTTGGATGGCGTTAAAGAATGTGATTGAACTGGGTGTAATGAGTGTAGCACGCTGTGTTAAAGTCGATGATGCAGTAACAGGTATTGCCGAAGGGTTAAATGCCGGTATGTGGACTGTCGGGTTATCTGTTTCAGGCAATGAGTTTGGTGCCACCTTTGAACAATATCAAACAATGGAACAGGCAGAAATAGAAAACCGTAAGCGCATTGCTGAAAATAAACTACGTACCGCTGGTGCTCATTATATTATTGATACCCTTGCCAATTTACCCGCGGTGATAGAAGATATTAATCAGAGGATCGCTAATAATCAAAAGCCGTAACTATTATCTAATACCAACGCCCAATAAAGCAGTAATGGGCGTAATTGGTCAATAGAGAATATAAAGATATATCTAGGTATTCTTTAATATGAAAATAATACTCCGCACTTTTATATTTCTATATTTTATTTTTTTATTAATATTGATTAATATTCTTTCCATATCTGACTATGAATGGATGATTGGTGAAGGTGATATTGATAATCTTTGTCAACTGCCACTCAATGGTAGATATGTTATTGAGCCTATATTGATATTAATACCTTGTATTTTATTACTTTTTTTAGAAAAAAATAAAAAGCTAAGATGGGGTTATGTTACAATCACTGTTATGTATATCATATGGTCATTTTATTTACGTTTTAATTTTTGCTGAAAACTGACCTTCCCTATCCCACAACGCCATCTTTCTCAATGGGAGAAATTTAGTTTTGATAAAAATAGAACCAGTAAAATTGATATTATCTTCTATTGCAATTCTATTTATAGCCATTTTTTCAATTTATATATCAACAAGTTACTACATAACCTATTTTCTAATGGAAGATAGGATCTTATTCTCATTTCAAACAGGGCTCTTAGTTTTTGCAACGCCTCTAATACTCTATTTCTCATATTATAGTTTTATTTTAGGATACCAAAAAAAGTTACAAAGAATGAATAATAAAGTAGCTGGTATATGCGCAGGAATAGCAATAGTTGGTATCGTTTTTAGCTTTTTCTTTTCAATTTATGTCGGTCTCGATTTAACCTCTAAAGGCTATTATCGTTGTTATAAATCATCTGCTTTTGCACCAAATGAATATGTTATTGCAAAAGAGATGTGTAAAAAATAGACATCTCTTAAATCTGATAATGTGTACTAATAGTTTTCATAGTCAGATATGCTACTGAGCCTATATTGATATTAATACCTTGTATTTTATTACTTTTTTAGAAAAAAAATAAAAAACTAAGATGGGGTTATGTTACAATCACTATTATATATATCATATGGTCATTTTATTTACGTTTTAATTTTTGCTAAAAACTGAAAAGTAGGGAAACTTTAGTCATGGTTAAAATAAACTCTCTAAAAATGTATTTAATTGCAATATTCCTTTTTTCTTTAGCTTTGTTTTGTTTCTATGACTCCATAATCTACTACAAAAACTATTTTATGATGAAAGATAGAATTCTATTCTCATTTCAAACAGGGTTGTTTTTTTTTGCAGCCCCTTTGATTATCTATTTTTCTTATCTAATTTTTATTTGTGGATACACAAAAAAACACAAAGAATGAATAATAAAGTAGCGGGTATATGCGCAGGAATAGCAATAATTGGTATCGTTTTTAGCTTTTTCTTTTCAATTTATGTCGCTCTCGATTTAACCTCTAAAGGCTATTATAGTTGTTATAAATCATCTGCTTTTGCACCAAATGAATATGTTATTGCAAAAGAGATGTGTAAAAAATAGACATCTCTTTTTTATTCTCTCTTCGTAACCTGACATTATAATTAAAAAATAACTTCACATCCCTAATGCAAGATTAATCAAATAGTTGACGAATATTCTGTTCACCTAAACCAGGCCCAACACTCATTCCTAAACCCGTTCGCATCAATACTGCAGTGACTTTTTCACTCGGCGTTAAAATTGAAATCGGCTCCTTTCCTTTTGCCCCATAAACCCCTTGCCAACGCTCTTTTACTTGAACCGAACAACCTAATGTGTGCTCAGCTAACTCTATCAGGAGGTTATCAACCTCTTCGCTGTTAAAAGGCTGTGCATCTAAGCTATATTCATGAGAATCACCAATAATAAGATCGCCATAAGGAGTCGGGGTAATTAATAAATGAATACCATACTGCTCAATCAACGGCGATTGCATTTTAATTTCTTTCGCTAAAGCCTGTGCCTCAGGTAAATCAGCAAATGCGCCATAGTGAGTGCAACTTAATCCCGTCATTAGCGCATGCGCCAATCCAATATTTTGCTCTGCTGTCACTCGCAACATCTGCAAGCGGCAAACTATAGGGTCAAGCTTTTTTATTTCGTCAGCCAGTAATGTTTGATAATCGTGCCCTGAGCAGACAATGATCTTTTCTGCACTAAATGTGCCATTACTGGTGATCAATGTCCCCGTATCTACATCAATATCCCGTACCAATGTGGAAAAATAACTCGTTACATTAGCTAAGCTGCCTAGATAAGCCGCTAACTGTGGGATCGCTTCTCGCGAAAATAGCACCTGATCTTCTTTGCCATGCAATGCCGCTCTATGGTGTTGCAATTGACCACCATAAACCGTAGCTAATTGTGTTTTAGAAAGTAATTCACAATCATAACCATAGGTTTTAGCTCGACCATCGACAAAAGCTTCAAGAATAGCTTGCTCAGATTGTGTACGTGCTAATAGATAAGTCCCTTTTTGACGCGTTAAAAATTTAGCCTGTTTGGCCATAGTTGCCCAAATTTCACGACTATTTTTTGCTAAATCTAGCATTTTTCCCGGCGCTTGACCCAAAATTAATCCGTGACCAAAATTACGTACAGAAGCGCCCACAGGCGTGTAACTGCGCTCAAAAATAGCAACACGTAAACCTCGCTGAGCCGCTGCATATGCATGAGATAAACCAATAATGCCCGCACCAATAACCGCAATATCAAATTTCATATGACACCCTAAACAAGATAGAGTGCATCGCACCCTATCTATTAATTAATAAAGTAAAAAATAATTATTTTGCACTCTTACCGTCATAGCGCTTACGCCATTCAGTTAAAATGGTGTCGCGCTTTTCAGCTGCCCAAATAAAATCATTTTTAATTAAACGTTGAGCATAATCGCGAGGTAATTCTGTTTGGCTTACGGGTACACTGGTATTAGCTAATACAGCAAAATTAGCACTATAAAGCTTCATCGCTTCCTTTGAGGCGGAAAAATCAGCTAATTTTTGCGCGGCATCTCGCTTATTAGTTCCTTTGATTATCGCCGTTGCTTCAATATCCCAACCCAATCCTTCTTGCGGTAATATGATGTCTAGTGGCGCCCCTTGTCGTTTCAATTGGATCGCCGGATATTCAAAGGATATGCCTATCGGGTATTCCCCCGATGCAGCCATTTTGCAGGGTTTGGAGCCAGAATGAACATATTGACCAATATTCTGATGCAACTTGTCCATATATGCCCACCCCTCTTGTTCACCAAATATTTGTAACCAAGCACTTACATCTAAAAACCCAGTGCCTGATGATGCCGGATTTGGCATAACGATTTTGCCTTTGTATTCAGGCTTAGTGAGATCTTGCCAAGAAGTGGGTTTAGATAACCCCAATTTTTGTGCTTCTATCGTGTTGTAGCAAATCGTTGCCGCCCAGACATCCATACCAACCCAAGTTGGCGGGTTGTTGCTATCACGAAATTTCACATCAATATCATCTAACTGCGCCGGAGCATAAGGCTCAAGCATATTTTGCGCTTTTAATATTGCTAAACTTGATGCAGCTAATCCCCACACAACATCGGCTTGAGGACGATCTTTTTCTGCTAATAATTTAGCGGTGATAATCCCCGTTGAATCTCTTACCCATTTTATTTTTATATCGGGATATTTAGCCTCAAATGCTTGTTTATAAGCTTGTAATTGTTCACTTTCTATTGCGGTGTATACCGTAATTTCAGTCGCTGCAAAGACCGTTCCCGCAGAGAATAATAAGCTGGTGGCAAGTATCAGTTTTTTTAACATCATGCGATTTTCCTAGTATTGCTATGTGAGAGAATTAAACCTTTAAATTTATTGCTTAGCTTCACGCTGATGCCACGCTTGTGTACGGCGAATAACACCTTGCGAAGCAATAGATAACAATATCGAAACCCCTGCCGAGGTGGTTAAAATCAATGTCGACATAGCCGCCGCGCCACCAATATTGCCCGCATCATCCATATTCAATACCGCAACCGCGGCTAAAATAGTGTCTGGGCTATAAAGGAAGATCGCCGCGGAAACCGTTGTCATAGCAGAAACAAATAGATAACGATAAATATCTAATAATGCCGGCAAACAAAGAGGAATAGTGATACGCCAAAAGTGACGATATAAAGGCGCTTTTAAGGATAATGAAGCAGCCTCGAATTCTTTATCTAACTGGCGCAGTGCCGTGCTCGCAGTCATATAGGCAGTAGTGAAAAAGTGTGCAATGGAGCACAGCACTAATAACACCATACTGCCGTATAAAAAGTTCAGTGGATTGTTCGGTAAGTTAAAGAAAAATACATACCCTAATCCCAACACTAACCCCGGAACGGCCATCGGTACAAAACTTAGCATACGTAGCAGATTGTTAAGCCAAGAGTGAGAAGCCGTTTTCTCTATTAAGTAAGCGCCCATAAAGATCAGAAAGCAGCCGATAGTGGCAGTGTAAAATGCCAAAATAATACTGTTGGTATAGGCGAGCCAGCCCCCGGGCAATCCTTCAAAATTATAATGACGTAACGAAAACGATAAGTTATAAGGCCAGAACTGAATAAAAGAGGAGTAAACTGCCGTACCAAATACCAATAAAAACAGCACGCAAATAAGCATCACAAATATTAGATAAAGCGTGTCACGCTGAAAATTAGCTTTTGGCAAATAGAATTGGGCACGCGAGCTCATTGCATCACGTTGACGTTTACGTAACCAAACATCGACACCGAAGGTCAACAATGCAGGTAGCAATAACAACATACCGATTAAAGCACCGCGGCCAAATTGTTGCTGACCAAGCACGGCTTTATAGGCTTCTAACGCCAGTACTTGATAATCTCCGCCGACGACAACCGGAATACCAAAGTCAGTAATAGTTAACGTAAATACCAAGCACAATGCTGCGAAAATCCCATGTCGGCTCGATGACCAAGTGACACTACGAAAAGTGCGCCAAGAAGAGGCCCCTAAGCTAGATGCAGCATCAAATAAACGAGCATCAGACATAGATAATGCGGAGAGTAAAATCATTAGCGCATGAGGAAAAGTGTAGATCACCTCACCAAGCACTAATCCCCAATAACCATAAATACTCTCTGTGAGTAAGCTACGCAATAGCCCTTGGTTACCAAATAGATAAACCAATGCTATACCCGGTAGCATAGAAGGAGCGAGTAAGGGTAATAGTGATATTCCACGCCACAAGGATTTAAAAGGGATCAAGGTGCGATGTAGAGCATAAGCAAACAGGTAAGCCAGTGGCACCGTAATAACAGCAACGCTTAACGAAACACTAATACTGTTACCCACCAACCACAGAAAATTAGCACTGGTGAACAAATCAATGGCAGCCTGAAAACCACCACCTTGTGATATATCAGGCGTAAAACCTCGCCAGAAAATAGCCAATAAAGGCAATAAAACCCCAAGAGTAAGTAAGCAAATAATAAATAACTTACCACCAGCAACAAACAAACTATCTAAACGATTAATAGATTTGGTAGGTACTATCACTGACATTATCTCGCTACCTTACGCAAATATGTGTAGTTCATTAGCCGGTAAAGTCACTTTAACTTTACCGTTTTGAATACTATGTAGCTCAGCAGCAGAGATCTCGGCTTGTAATAAATGTCCCGGTAAATGGTCTAATTCAAACTTCATAATGCAACGACTTCCCAAAAACACCACATTTTGTATATTGGCATCGTATTGATTATGTTTGTTTTTTATTGGGTTAATTTTGATTGATTCAGGTCGACAAAAGAGACGCCCTTGATTATGAGGTATTGCAGTATGTTTTAATTGGACTTCTCGTGAGCCAATCATCGCCTCACCGTGCTGATTTCTATTGAAAGGTAACCAGTTACCTTTTCCTACAAACTCTGCAACAAATGGTGTTTGTGGATGGTTGTAAATCTCTTCACTACTGCCGTACTGCTCAACCTTGCCGTTATTCATTACAGCTATCCTATCGGCCATCAGCATGGCTTCATCTTGATTATGAGTGACCATTAGCGTAGTGATATTTAGGCTTTGCTGTAAATTACGTAGCTCCACACACAAATGTTCACGCACTTGTGCATCTAATGCCGACATTGGCTCATCCAGTAATAGTAAAGAAGGGGCAGGAGCCAAAGCACGAGCCAATGCCACGCGCTGTTGTTGACCGCCAGATAATTCTCCTGGATATTTTTTCTTTCGGTCTTGTAAACCAACTAACTCCAGCATTTCATTAACGCGATCTTTAATCACATTACGAGGCTGACCGGCTAAACCATACGCAATATTCTGCTGTACCGTCAGGTTAGGAAATAATGCATAGGACTGAAATAAGATCCCATAGTCACGGGCTTGAGGGGGAAGGTGTGAGATGTTGTTATCGTAATTAAAGATACTACCGTGATCTTGTGTTTCTAATCCGGCAATACAACGTAATAATGTGGTTTTTCCACATCCAGAAGGCCCTAATAGGCAGACTAACTCGCCTTGTTTAATCTCTAAAGAAACACCATCTAAAGCAATAAATTGATTAAATCTCTTTTGAATATTCTCTACACGAATATGTGGCATTGAGCCATTTTGTGAGTTTATATTGAACTGTAACATATCGCTTACCACGCCAATTTATGATGATTGACTAGAGATTAAGCGACAATGATTAAAGTTTTATGAAAATTTAAAACTGATTTATATTTTTTTTAAATGGCTAGTCACTAGACTATTATTACAAAGATAAAATATAGATTTTAAATTTATATTGTAGAAAGATTATTAATAACATCTCTATTATTTTTAGGCGTTACATTAAAAAGACACCTTATTGATTTTATTTTAATTTTCATCGATATATTTATAGTAATAATATATTTATCTGATAAAAAATAAAAACCTTATGCAATTTTTAATCTATTCACTTTTTACACTCGTATTTATCTTTGTAATGTTTTTTAATAACAAAGAACTTAAAAATAATAGTGAGTTAAAAATGCCCCGCACCTAAAATTAAGATACGGGGCAAAATTGGCAATAAACTATTAAATAATATTACTCAACAGTCACTGATTTAGCCAAGTTACGAGGCTGATCGACATCAGTCCCTTTAATTAACGCCACATGATAAGAAAGTAACTGTAATGGTACAGTATAGAAAATTGGCGCAATTAACTCTTCAACATGAGGCAGAGAAATCAGTTTCATTGTTTCACTTTCTTCAAAGCCAGCATCTTGATCGGCAAACACATACAGTAAACCACCACGAGCGCGCACCTCTTCAATATTAGATTTTAATTTCTCTAATAATTCATTATTTGGCGCTACGATGATAACGGGCATATCAGCATCAATTAAAGCAAGAGGTCCATGTTTTAATTCACCAGCCGCATAAGCTTCTGCATGAATATAAGAGATCTCTTTTAACTTTAATGCGCCTTCTACCGCTATTGGATATTGATCACCACGGCCTAAGAAGAGTGCATGACTTTTTTCTGAGAAGTCTTCTGCTAAAGCTTCAATCACTTTATCTTTCGACAACATACTTTCAATACGGCTAGGTAGTGCATGAAGCGCCATTGCAACTTGTTGTTCAAGGGCTTCAACACCTTTAATGCGTCCCATATAGGCCACTAGCATTAATAAAACAGCCAGTTGCGTTGTAAAGGCTTTGGTTGAAGCAACCCCAATTTCAGCCCCTGCTTTAGTCATTAACACAAATTCAGATTCGCGTACTAAAGAAGAGCCAGCCACATTACAAATTGCCAGCGATGATAAATAACCTAACTCTTTTGATAAGCGTAATGCTGCTAGAGTATCTGCCGTTTCACCTGATTGAGATAAGGTTATCAGTAAACTATTGCGACGAGTCGCTGGTTTGCGATAGCGATATTCTGATGCAATTTCCACATCACAGGGTATCCCCGCTAAAGATTCAAACCAATAACGCGATACCATACCTGCATTATAAGATGTACCACAGGCAACGATTTGAATATGTTCCACTTGAGATAAGATCTCTGGTGCTTTAGATCCTAACTCACTAAGATCAATACTTTCTGCTTTTAAACGCCCTTCAAGGGTGTTTTTAATGGCTAAAGGCTGTTCGTAGATCTCTTTTTGCATATAGTGACGATAAATACCTTTGTCACCCGCATCATATTGCACATTCGATTCGATAATATCACGATTAACTTCTTCGCCATTAACATCATAAATATGCACATGGCGACGAGTAATTTCGACAATATCGCCTTCTTCAAGGTAGATAAAGCGGCGAGTAACAGGCAATAAAGCCAGTTGGTCAGAAGCAAGGAAGTTTTCACCAACACCAAGACCTACGACCAGTGGGCTTCCTGAGCGTGCTGCCACTAATAGCTCTGGTGTACGACTATCCATAATGACAGTACCGTAAGCACCACGTAATTGAGGGATCACACGCTGTACGACTTCACGTAATGTGCCACCTTGGCGCTGTTCCCAATTGACTAAGTGAGCAATAACTTCAGTATCAGTTTGAGAGGCAAACTGATAGCCCCGGTTAATTAACTCAGCTTTTAGCTCTTGGTAGTTTTCAATAATCCCATTATGTACCACGGCAATAGTGCCTGAGACATGAGGATGAGCATTATCTTGACAAGGTTCACCATGGGTTGCCCAACGGGTATGAGCAATACCTGTACCACCAATAACTTGTGTTTTTTCTGCTTCTTCTGCCAGCATCTGTACTTTGCCAACTTCACGCAGACGTGTCATATGACAATCATTATCTACAACAGCTAACCCCGCTGAATCATAACCGCGGTATTCTAAACGACGTAAACCTTCAATTAAGATTTCTGCGATATCGCGTTGTGCAACTGCACCTACTATTCCACACATTGTGTTATTCCTAAAACTGTGCGTTTTTCGCACTTGATGTCTTTATACCTGATTATTTTGTTCCCCAAGCCATGGTAGAAAACGGGGATATTTTTGTTTTTAGAATAATAGCGTACAAGAAAAGGGCGATAATGAAATATACGCCCTTATCTTAAAATTATTGTTTTTTCTTCACCGGACGTTTCCAGCCAGAGATATGTGTTTGCTTCACTCGGCTAATGACTAATTCGTTTTCGTTGACATCTTTTGTCAATGTTGTACCTGCACCAATTGTTGCGCCATTGGCCACGCAAACGGGGGCAACAAGTTGAGTATCAGAGCCGATAAACACATCATCACCAATGATAGTTTTAAATTTATTTGCACCGTCATAGTTACAAGTGATAGTGCCAGCGCCAATATTCACATTAGCACCCACTTCTGTATCACCTAAATAAGTAAGATGGCCCGCTTTAGAGCCAACGCCTAAACTGGCTTTTTTCATCTCAACAAAGTTACCAACATGAGCTTTGTCTGCCAGCTGTGCGCCGGGGCGAAGACGAGCAAAAGGCCCAACAGTACACTCTTGCGCTAAATTTGCATCCTCGATCACCGTATAAGGGCTGATAATCGAACCATCACCGATCACACAGTTTTTCAGTACACAACCCGTACCAATTTCAACGTTATTACCTAAAGTGACTTCACCTTCAATAATAACGTTAGTATCAATCACCACGTCTTTTCCGTGAGTTAGCGTACCACGTAAATCAAAACGAGCCGGATCAAGTAACATTACCCCTTCAAGTAATAAGCGTTCAGCTTGTTCTGTTTGATAAATACGCTCTAATGCGGCAAGTTGTAAGCGGTTATTAACCCCTTCCATTTCGCTATGACGAGTAGGGTGAGCGGTTTCGATTTTACGACCTTCTTGGTGTGCAAGCGCAATAATATCAGTAATGTAGTACTCTTTCTGAGCATTGTTATTATCAAGCTTCGCTAACCAGCGTTTTAAATCGCCCCCATTAGCAACCAATATACCTGTATTGATCTCTTTAATTTTTAATTGTTCTTCAGAGGCGTCTTTTTGCTCTACGATACCAACAACATCGCCATTTTCGCGAACAATACGGCCATACCCCATAGGGTTATCTAAAATAACGGTTAATAAACCAATGCCACCAGCAGGTTTTACCGCAATTAAACGCTCTAAGGTTTCTTTAGTGATAAGTGGTACATCACCATAAAGCATTAGGATATCTTCATCATCAGCAAAGAAAGGTGCGGCTTGTTGCATAGCATGACCGGTACCTAATTGCTCAGCTTGTAGCACCCAATTGACAGGTTGTGAACCTAATGTTTCTTTCATAAGTTCACCACCGTGCCCATAAACAAGGTGGGTTTGTTGAGCACCAAGGGATTTTGCGGTATCAATGACATGTTGCACCATGGATTTGCCCGCAAGTTTATGAAGAACCTTAGGTAACTGTGAATACATACGGGTACCTTTTCCCGCAGCAAGAATAACAACACTTTTAGCTGAATTAGACATAATTAACCTGATAACTCCCGTAAAGAATGGCAAGTAAACCTGTTTATGCCAAATAATACTACATATTTCGTTACACAAAATATTTCTGAAAGCAAAAAAGCCAGTTAGCTATAACTAACTGGCTTTTTATTCATGGACTGCCTATTTACATTAGCGTCTAGTCAATTCGATTACACGTAGTTTTGCAATCGCTTTGGCTAATTCTGCTGATGCTTGAGCATAATCAACATCACCATGAGAGGATTGAATGTGTTCTTCAGCTTTACGCTTAGATTCCAACGCTTTCGCTTCATCCAAATCACGACCACGGATAGCTGTATCTGCCAGTACAATGACGCCTGTAGGCTGAACTTCGAGAATACCACCTGAAAGGTAGATAAACTCTTCTTCACCCGATGTTTTTACGACACGTACCATGCCCGGTTTTATGGCAGTTAATAACGGGGTATGCTGCGGATAAATACCGAGCTCACCTTCGCTACCAGTTACCTGAATATGTTTGACTTCGCCGTCATATAAATGCTTTTCAGCGCTGACAACTTTCAGGTGGAACGATGTATCGGCCATATCAACCTCCCGTCAGCCGTATTAAAGCTTCTTAGCTTTTTCTACTGCTTCTTCGATAGTACCAACCATGTAGAACGCCTGCTCTGGCAGGTGGTCATAATCACCGTTCAGAATACCTTTAAAGCCACGGATTGTGTCTTTTAGGGAAACGAACTTACCTGGTGAACCGGTAAATACTTCAGCAACGAAGAATGGCTGAGATAGGAAGCGCTGGATCTTACGCGCACGCGCAACAACCAGTTTATCTTCTTCTGACAGTTCATCCATACCTAAGATAGCGATGATGTCTTTCAGTTCCTGATAACGTTGCAGGATAGACTGAACACCACGAGCAACATCATAGTGCTCTTGGCCAACTACCAGTGGGTCTAACTGACGACTGGTTGAATCCAGTGGGTCAACCGCAGGGTAGATACCTAACGAAGCAATTTGACGGCTCAGTACCACTGTCGCATCTAAGTGAGCAAAGGTGGTTGCTGGGGATGGGTCAGTTAAGTCATCCGCAGGTACGTATACCGCCTGAACAGAGGTGATAGAACCTGTTTTGGTTGAAGTGATACGCTCTTGCAGAACACCCATCTCTTCAGCCAATGTTGGTTGGTAACCTACCGCTGATGGCATACGACCTAACAGTGCTGATACTTCTGTACCGGCTAAGGTGTAACGATAGATGTTATCGACGAATAACAGTACGTCACGGCCTTCATCACGGAATTTCTCAGCCATAGTCAGACCAGTCAGTGCAACACGCAGACGGTTTCCTGGTGGCTCATTCATCTGACCGTAAACTAACGATACTTTGTCAAGAACGTTAGAATCTGTCATTTCATGATAGAAGTCGTTACCCTCACGAGTACGCTCACCAACACCAGCAAATACAGAATAACCTGAGTGCTCGATCGCGATATTACGGATCAATTCCATCATGTT
This sequence comes from Proteus sp. G2674, assembly GCF_009915195.1. Classification (NCBI taxonomy): domain Bacteria; kingdom Pseudomonadati; phylum Pseudomonadota; class Gammaproteobacteria; order Enterobacterales; family Morganellaceae; genus Proteus; species Proteus sp. G2674. The sequence continues at coordinate 19,766 of NZ_JAABLS010000040.1, read as the reverse complement.
AACTGTTTTACCAACACCCGCACCACCGAACAGACCGACTTTACCACCTTTAGCAAATGGACAGATTAAGTCCATAACTTTGATACCGGTTTCAAGCAGTTCTTGAGAGTTTGATAACTCTTCGTAAGTTGGTGCTTCACGGTGGATTGACCAACGCTCTTCGGTTTCAATCTCACCTTTCATATCAATAGGTGTACCCAGAACGTTCATGATACGTCCTAAAGTCGCTTTACCTACTGGTACTTCAATTGGGTGGCCTAAATCTTCAACCTTTAAGCCACGGCTTAAACCGTCTGATGTACCCATTGCGATACAACGAACGATACCACCGCCTAACTGTTGCTGAACTTCCAGCACCAGTTTTTCTTTACCATTCATAACCTCAAGAGCGTCGTATACTTTAGGGACGCTATCCTGAGGGAACTCGGCGTCCACTACGGCGCCGATTACCTGGACAATCTTTCCAGTAGCCATCTTGAATCCTCTACGTAATTCGTAAACCTAGCTGTTATACCGCGGCTGCACCAGATACAATTTCTGTCAGTTCCTGAGTAATGCTTGCTTGGCGTGCTTTGTTGTACACCAATTGCAGTTCTTTAATCAGATTACCACCGTTATCTGTAGCGGCTTTCATCGCGACCATTCGTGCTGCCTGCTCACTCGCTAAGTTCTCTACGACGCTCTGATAAACCTGCGATTCAATATAACGACGCAGTAAAGTATCCAGTAACGTCTTAGGATCAGGTTCGTACAGATAATCCCAAGATTTTTCTTTCAGTTCTTCATCATCACCTGGTGGTAATGGTAAAACTTGCAGAATTTTAGGCTCTTGGGCCATGGTATTGATGAACTTATTTGCCACCACATACAGTTTATCTAAACGACCTTCGTCATAAGCCTGTAACATGATATTGACTGGGCCGATAAGGTCAGATAGTTGCGGATCATCACCCATACCGGTTACTTGACCGACAACATTCCCACCTACAGAGGCAAAGAATGAAACGGCTTTAGAACCAACAAGGGCTAAATCTACTTCTACACCTTTATCAGACCACTCTTTCATGTCTGCCAGCAGTTTTTTGAACAAGTTAATGTTCAAACCACCACACAAACCACGGTCGGTCGAAACAACCAGGTACCCGACACGTTTAACTTCACGCTCTTCGAGGTATGGATGTTTATATTCCAGATTCCCTAACGCAAGGTGACCAATCACACTGCGCATGGTTTCTGCATAAGGACGGCTGGCTGCCATGCGTTCCTGCGTTTTACGCATTTTCGACGCGGCGACCATCTCCATCGCTTTAGTGATCTTCTGTGTGTTTTGCACACTGGCGATCTTCGAACGTATCTCTTTTGCGCCGGCCATTTCTGCTTCTCCTCATGAACCAGACGGCCTAATGATCATTATTAGGCCGAATAGTTATTACCAGGACTGAGTCGCTTTGAAGTTGTCTAGCACGCCTTTCAGCTTCGCTTCGATTTCTTCGTTATAAGTACCGGTCTGGTTGATTTCTTTCAGTAAATCAGCATGTTCACGAGAAGCATAAGCTAATAAAGCCGCTTCAAATGGCACAACTTTTGAAATTTCAACATCTTCCAGATAACCACGTTCTGCAGCAAACAGAGATAAAGACTGTTGTGCGACAGACATTGGTTCGTACTGTTTCTGTTTCAGCAATTCAGTCACTTTCTGACCGTGGTTCAATTGTTTACGGGTAGCATCATCCAGATCTGAAGCGAACTGAGAGAATGCTGCCAGCTCACGATACTGCGCAAGTGCAGTACGGATACCACCAGAAAGTTTCTTCATAATCTTAGTCTGAGCTGCACCACCTACACGAGATACGGAGATCCCCGGGTTAACAGCTGGACGGATACCTGCGTTAAACAGGTTAGATTCTAAGAAGATCTGACCATCGGTAATAGAGATTACGTTCGTAGGAACGAATGCAGAAACGTCCCCTGCTTGCGTTTCGATAATAGGTAACGCAGTCAGTGAGCCGGTTTTACCTTTAACTTCACCGTTAGTAAAGTTTTCTACATACTCAGCGCTAACGCGCGCTGCGCGCTCCAATAAACGGGAGTGCAGATAGAAAACGTCACCAGGGTAAGCTTCACGTCCAGGTGGACGACGAAGTAACAGTGAAATTTGACGGTATGCGACAGCCTGTTTAGACAGGTCATCATAAATAATCAGAGCATCTTCACCACGGTCACGGAAGTATTCACCCATTGCACAACCCGCATAAGGAGCAAGGTATTGCAACGCTGCTGATTCTGATGCAGAAGCAACAACAACAATGGTGTTTTCTAACGCGCCATGCTCTTCTAATTTACGAACAACGTTCGAAATAGTCGATGCTTTCTGACCGATAGCGACATAAATACATTTAATGCCAGAGTCACGCTGATTAATAATCGCATCGACAGCCAGAGCAGTTTTACCTGTTTGGCGGTCACCGATGATCAATTCACGCTGACCACGACCAATTGGGATCATGGCGTCAACGGATTTATAACCCGTCTGTACAGGTTGGTCGACTGATTGACGGTCGATAACACCTGGAGCAATCATCTCAACAGGTGAGAAGCCATCATGCTCTACAGCACCTTTACCATCAATAGGTTCACCCAGTGTGTTAACTACACGACCAAGTAGACCACGGCCAACTGGAACTTCCAGAATACGACCTGTACATTTAACTTTCATGCCTTCTGCTAAGTCAGCATAAGGACCCATCACAACCGCACCAACAGAGTCGCGCTCTAAGTTTAATGCGATAGCGAAACGGTTACCCGGCAGTGCGATCATCTCACCCTGCATAACTTCGGCTAAACCGTGGATACGAATGATACCGTCACTAACGGAAACAATCGTACCTTCATTGTGAGCTTCACTCACTACATTGAACTGAGCAATGCGCTGCTTGATCAGTTCGCTGATTTCAGTGGAATTCAGTTGCATATGCTCCAGTCCCCTTAAGACTGCAAGACGTCAGTTAATCGCTCTAAACGGCCACGAACACTACCGTCGATGACAAGGTCACCGGCGCGTATAATCATGCCTGCGATAACGGACTTATCAATTTTGCAATTCAGCTTCACTTTGCGTGATAGACGTTTTTCCATCGCTGCAGAAATGTTAGCTAGCTGCTGTTTAGTTAGCTCAATGGCAGAAGTGACTTCAACATCAACCGTTGACTCGAGTACTGCGCGCAATTGAATAAATTGGCTCAATACTTCCGGCAATGTTGATAAACGGTCATTCTCAGCCATAACACGAATTAAGTTCTGAGCATGTTCATCAATTTGATCGCCACAAAGGTCGATAAAGATGTCAGCCAGTTTTTCTGATGCTAAAGAACCAGAAAGTAATTCGGTTACCTGCTCATTGCGTGCAACTTCAGCGGTGAATGCCAGCATAACCTGCCATTTATCGACAGCCTGGTTTTCCACAGCAAAGTCAAAAGCTGCTTTGGCGTAGGGGCGAGCTACCGTTGCTATTTCAGACATGCCCCTCCCTCCTTACAGTTCAGCGACCAGTTTATCAACGATGTCGCTATTAGCAGCTTCATCCACGGAACGTTCAATAATTTTCTCGGCACCAGCGATAGCCAGCATAGCGACTTGTTTACGAAGTTCTTCACGAGCACGTTTACGCTCTGCTTCCAATTCGGATTGAGCTTGTGCAACGATCTTACTACGTTCTTGCTCTGCTTCAGCTTTAGCTTCTTCAATCATTTGAGTGCGTTGTTTATTCGCAGACTCAATGATTGCTTGTGCTTCAGCTTTTGCTTTCGCTAACTGTTCGCCTGCATCGGCTTTCGCTAAATCTAAGTCCTTTTTCGCACGTTCTGCAGAAGATAAACCGTCAGCAATTTCTTTTTGACGTTTTTCAATGGCCGCCATAATTGGTGGCCATACATATTTCATGCAGAACAAAACAAACAGGACAAATGCGATGGCCTGGCCGAGGATTGTTGCATTTAAATTCACAGCACAATACCTCTTTCTTGGTTATTAACTAACTTGATGTTTTTACTGCTCATCACCATCATTAGGCGACAGCAAACATCACGTAAAGGCCCAGACCCACAGCAATCATTGGGATGGCGTCAACCAGACCCATAACGATAAAGAACTGTGTACGCAGAAGAGGGATCAGATCAGGCTGACGAGCAGCACCTTCTAAAAATTTGCCTCCGAGGATTCCGATACCGATTGCAGCACCGATTGCAGCTAAACCCATCATAATAGCGGCAGCCATGTACAGCAGATCCATACTCAGGTTTTCCATGACAGTCTCCAGTTTGTTTCAGTTATTTCTTTAAAGAGTTAATAATTAATGTTCTTCAGATGCCATCGACAGATAAACAATCGTTAGAACCATGAAAATAAAGGCTTGTAACGTAATAATCAGTATGTGGAATATCGCCCAAGGTAGGCTTAATAACCACTGTGACCACCACGGTAACAGACCAGCAATAAGAATAAAGATCAGTTCACCCGCATACATGTTACCAAACAGTCGAAGACCGAGTGAAACAGGTTTTGATAGCAGGCTTACCCCTTCCAGAATTAAGTTGATTGGAATAAATACAGGGTGATTAAAAGGCTGTAACGTCAGCTCTTTAGTAAACCCTTTTACGCCCTTCATCTTAATGCTGTAGAAGAGAATCAGGATAAATACACCAATTGCCATCGAAAGAGTGATACTCACGTCAGCAGTCGGAACGATGCGTAACGCTGGTAACCCTAAGATGTGTTCACCGATATACGGGATAAAATCAATTGGTAATAAATCCAGGGCATTCATTAACAGCACCCAAACGAACACAGTCAATGCCAAAGGTGCAATGACTTTGCTCTTCCCGTGATACATATCACGAACGCTGCTATCAACGAAACCAATGACCATTTCTACTGCAGTCTGGAATTTTCCCGGTACGCCACTGGTTGCTTTTACTGCTACTTTTCTAAATATCCATAGGAACAAAAGCCCCATGAGTACAGAGAAGAAAAGTGAGTCAATATTTAACACCCAGAATGATGGCGTATTTTCAGCATGGGGATTGACCAACTCGAAAGTACGTAGGTCCAACTGAAGGTTATTCAGATGTCCACCTATGTAGTCTCTAGTGGTTAATGCTTCTCCTGATGCAGACATGATGCCAATTACCCTTTTGTTGTTAAAAACGCTAACCGTTTATGACGGCTGGTGCAACGACCTGCATAACAAGCACCGCTAAGTAGGTCATGACCAGTGGTGCAAATGCCGCTTTAAACACTCCTAAAGCAACTATCAGCAAGGCTATTGATAATATAACCTTCAACCCTTCACTGAAAGCAAAAAGCCAGTTTATGCGAACTGAAGCTTCATTTTCATCTACTTTTTGTAAGCGTAGTAATAATAAAAATGCAATATTGGGTAACCAACATGCAATTCCGCCTAAAAAAGCAGAAAAGCTCCAGTCTGTACTCTTAAAGTAGAAACCCGCACTGAGAATAACAAAAGTCATAAACTGCAAAAATAACAGTTTCAGTGCAACTTTCCCGCTGTAGAGGGAGACAGACATGACGTTTGTATTCTCCAGACTCGCTATCGTAAAAGGTATTACTGAATAATGTATCAAACTGTCTTTGCTATAAAGTGTCAAGTGACAAAAACGAGCAAATTATACGGGGCGTGGCAATGAATTCAATCAATAAGTAGCGAAAAAGTGAAGAATAATTTAAATTTTTTATGAAGGTTCCATTTATGGAAAATGATTAGCAACAAAAAGCGCAAAAATAATCAGCATAAACAGAAAAAATAATGTGATCTATAACACATAAATTAGTATATAAATAAATTTTATTTCATAAAAATTATAATAGAGTTAACAAATAACTGCCTTTTTCTGAACAAAAACAGCCAAAAAGAAAAATAATTAATGATTTTTCAATTAAATAAATTAAATATTTTTGAGAATGCATAAATTTATTAATTTATTTTAGAAAGAAAAATAAAAAAATGAGGGGAATACAGGCAATTAAATAAAAAGATAATTATTTGTTACTTAATTGTAAAATACGGGTAAATATGGAATGACGCTATTTTATCCCTTAAAGTAAATAGCGATAACATTGTAAATGTTATCGCTAAAGCACAAAAAATGAAAAAAGAAGCCGATGAATAGCCGTCTATAGTTTAAAAAACAACCAAATGACGCTGTTCATTCAATTCGGGGATCGCTAAATTAATCACCTTTTCAGGCATCTTTAAACCATTTTCAGAAAGCTCATCAAGTTCTTCTTGATGAATTTGCCCTTTTAATGCATAAAAACGCCCGTGTTCTTCAGTGACTAAATGTGAACACCAAGAAAGCATATCTTTCATCGACGCAAAAGCACGACTAATCACACCATCAAATGGTTTTTCTACTTGATACTCTTCAACTCGATATTGCACAGGTTCGATATTATGCAGAGCTAATTCATGCTGAACTTGCTTCATAAAACGAACGCGTTTACCTAAGCTATCAAGTAACACAAAGTGGTGATCGGGACGCATTATTGCTAAAGGAATACCGGGCAATCCTGGCCCGGTACCAACATCTATGAAGTTGTTTCCTTCAAGGTATTGACTCACAACTATGCTGTCTAAAATATGACGAATAAGCATCTGTTGAGGATCTCTGACAGAGGTCAAATTATATGCTTTATTCCATTTATCGAGCATAGCAACATAAGCGGTTAATTTTTGAGCTTGAACATCAGTTAACTCAATATTGGCTTGCTTTGCCAGCTTTTTTAACCGATTAAGTAAGTCACTCATGATGCACTCCGGCGTAATAAACCTTGTTTTTTTAACCAAACAAGTAAAATTGAGATAGCTGCAGGTGTCACACCGGAGATCCGCGATGCCTGACCTATTGAAGTTGGCTTGTGATCGTTTAGTTTGGCAATGACTTCATTTGATAATCCACTCACCTGTTTGTAGTCGATATCAATAGGCAATGCAGCACTTTCATTACGCAGTTGTTTTTCAATCTCTTCTTGTTGACGATTGATATAACCTTCGTATTTTACTTGGATCTCAACTTGCTCTGCCGCTTGTGGTCTCGAATCATCAATACCAGGAGCAAAACGAGGGATCTTTTTCAAAATCTCATAGGTCATTTCAGGACGACGTAATAAGTCTTCCCCATTCGCCTCTTTAGACAGTGGCGTTTTAAGTAATTGATTGATTTCTTCTAGGTTATCCGCTTTTGGATGAACCCAAATATCTCTTAAACGTTGACGCTCTTTTTCAACTAATTCGACTTTTTCACTAAATTGCGCCCAACGGTTGTCATCAACCATACCAAGTTCACGACCAATTTCAGTTAAACGTAAATCAGCATTGTCTTCACGTAACATCAAGCGATATTCAGCGCGTGAAGTAAACATTCGGTATGGCTCTTTCGTACCTAAGGTACAAAGATCATCAACTAATACACCAATGTAGGCTTGATCACGACGAGGGAACCAACCTTCTTGATTAAAAGCATAACGTGCCGCATTAAGACCTGCTAATAGACCTTGCGCTGCTGCTTCTTCATAACCGGTAGTGCCATTAATTTGGCCGGCAAAGAATAGTCCATTGATAAACTTACTTTCGAGTGTTTGTTTAAGATCACGGGGATCAAAAAAGTCATACTCTATCGCATAACCAGGTCGGATGATCTTGGCATTTTCCATACCTTTCATGGAATTTACTATTTGCATTTGAACATCAAAAGGTAAGCTTGTTGAAATACCATTAGGGTAAATTTCATTGCTTGTTAAGCCTTCAGGCTCTAAAAAGATTTGGTGTGAATTGCGATCAGCAAATCGCATCACTTTATCTTCAATTGATGGACAATAACGAGGGCCGATACCTTCAATAACCCCTGCATACATAGGGCTGCGATCGAGGTTGTTACGAATTATTTCATGTGTTTGCTCATTAGTATGAGTAATATGGCAAGGCATCTGTTCAGGATGTTGATCCACATTACCTAAAAATGAGAAAACAGGCATTGGATTATCGCCTAACTGTGGCGCTAATTGACTAAAATCGATAGTTCTTGCATCAATACGAGGTGGTGTACCTGTTTTTAAGCGACCTACACGTAAAGGTAATTCTCTTAATCGATGTGATAAAGAGACTGATGGTGGATCACCTGCTCGGCCACCACTGTAATTTTCTAAACCAATGTGGATTTTTCCATCAAGAAAAGTTCCTACGGTTAAAACTACCGCTTTAGCACGGAATTTTAATCCCATACGAGTGACTGCACCCGTTACTTGGTCATTTTCAACAATGAGATCTTCAACGGGTTGTTGGAAGATCATTAAATTAGGCTGATTTTCAAGTGTTGTGCGAATAGCTTGGCGATAAAGTACGCGATCGGCTTGTGCTCTTGTGGCTCTTACTGCTGGCCCTTTACTTGCATTAAGGGTTCTAAATTGAATACCAGCATGGTCGATGGCTGTGGCCATTAATCCACCCATGGCATCGATCTCTTTTACCAGATGCCCTTTACCAATCCCACCAATAGCTGGGTTACAAGACATTTGGCCCAAAGTATCAATATTGTGGGTCAGTAATAGGGTTTGACGCCCCATACGAGCTGCAGCCATAGCGGCTTCTGTACCGGCGTGACCACCACCGATGACAATGACGTCAAAATGTTCTGGATAAAACATGTGTGAACCTTAAATGTTACGAAATGCTGAATGTGTTGCATTGGGAAAACGAATTCTACTCAACTTTTTGACAGATACAAGTGAGCATGATCCGCAGGTAATTATTTAAAGATCTTTTTATTTAAAGATCTCTTTATTAGATCTTTTATTAAGGAAGCGATCCTCTGTGGATAAGTGGATTTTCTATTTAAAGATCATAAAAGTGTAAAGGATCATATACTGTGAATGATCCGTGATCTAGATGCTGATAAGCTGGGATCAAAACAGCGAGTTATACACAGGTCATTTCTGGATATAGGCTTATACAATGGATAACTACGGGTTAACCCCTGCTTTTAAGCATAGTTATCCACATCTGACTGCTGTTTTTTTGTTCGATTTAAAGTAAATTTTTCCAAGTTGTAAGCCATTCCTCTGCTGGATCTTCCGGAATGTCGTGTTCTTGTATATCTATTTCTAGGCGATCACCTAATCGAACAGCCCCTTTTTCTATTAGTTTTTGATCTAATGTTCTGATCGCACCACAGAAAGTGTCATATTCACTACTTCCTATACCTACAGCACCGAAAGAAACTTTACTTAGATCAATGCCGTCTGCTGAGATTTCGTCAGCAAATGGCTGGAGGTTATCTGGGATCTCACCTGCACCGTGTGTGGAAGTGATCACCAACCAGATCCCTTCTTGCGGAAGATCATTAAGAGAAGGCCCATGGTGTAGATCTGTCTCAAATCCCTCTTTAGATAAGATCTCTTCGAGGTGTTCGGCGACATATTCAGCACTACCCATGGTGCTGCCACTAATTAGCGTGACTTTTTTCATTCATGATCTCCTTATGTTCAAGACGCGCTATTGTACGCTGTGAATCACTTGGGATCTACCTGTGGATAATGTGGTTATAAAAAAAAATAGTTTTTTTTCGTTATGGCTTGATTGTCCTTGTTATCGGGTTTTGCAAAGAGATCAAGGTTTCTGTCGATTGGATTTCATCAATAGTCTGAATTTTGTTGATAAGTACGTCTTGAAGCGCTTCGATGCTTTTACACATTACCTTAATAAAGATACTGTATTGACCTGTTGTATAATAAACCTCAACCACTTCATCTAACTTATCTAGCTTATCTAATGCGGTATGGTAGTCTTTGGCACTTTTTAAAATGATGCCAATAAAGCAGCAAACATCAAACCCTAGTTGTTTTTCACTTATATCTACGCGTGTCCCCGTAATAATTCCTGCTTGCTTCATTTTTTCAACACGAACATGAATTGTGCCCGGACTTACTGCAAATTTTTTAGCTAATTCAGCATAAGGTGTTCGAGCATTCGCCATTAAAGCGTGAAGTATGTCACGATCGAGATTATCGATCTGATAAATATTGTCCATAAAATCCCCCTGTTTTTAATGATAATGCATTTTTATAGTATTTTTTTTAACGATTTTAAATAGGCAAGGCTATTTTTAATGAAGTATATTGAATTTACCCCCACTTTTGTTGCTTAATCTATCTCAGCAAAACACAACATCGCCACTAGGGATATAAAAAATGGAAAAATCATTCATTCAGACTCAACAACAAATTAGCTTTGTTAAATCATATTTTTCACGTTTATTAGAAAAAGAATTAGGCCTGATTGAAGTTCAAGGACCGATCTTAAGTCGCCTTGGTGATGGAACTCAAGATAACTTATCTGGTCATGAGAAGGCCGTACAGGTTAAAGTGAAATCTTTACCTGATTCTACCTTTGAAGTTGTCCATTCATTAGCAAAATGGAAACGTAAAACATTAGGTCGTTTTGGATTTAGTTCTGGTCAAGGTCTTTATACACATATGAAAGCCTTGAGACCAGATGAAGATCGCTTAACGCCAATCCATTCTGTCTATGTTGATCAGTGGGATTGGGAAAAAGTGATGGAAGGTGAGGAGCGTACACTACCTTATCTTAAGCAGACAGTGGGTAAAATCTATCAGGCTATAAAAGAAACTGAAAAAGCCGTCAGCGATGAATTTGGTCTGACACCGTTCCTGCCAGATCAAATTCAATTTATTCATACTGAAGAACTGTTACGTCGCTACCCTGATCTTGATGCTAAAGGTCGTGAAAAAGCGATAGCTAAAGAATATGGTGCTGTTTTCTTAATCGGTATTGGTGGAAAACTATCAAGTGGCGAAGCTCATGATGTAAGAGCGCCAGATTATGATGACTGGACAACACCTAACGAAGATGGCTTTGCAGGGTTGAACGGCGATATTTTAGTTTGGAACCCAGTATTGCAAGATGCTTTTGAAGTGTCGTCAATGGGTATCCGCGTTGATCCAGAGACATTAATGCGTCAGCTAACTTTAACTGATGATACTCAACGTCTTGAGTTAGATTGGCACAAAGCATTAATGCATGGAGATATGCCACAAACAATTGGTGGCGGTATAGGTCAATCACGTTTAGTCATGCTACTTTTGCAAAAAGAGCATATTGGACAAGTACAATGTGGCGTTTGGCAACAAGACACCCGTTTAGCTTTTGCGGATATGCTGTAATTATTGACGCCAACGTCGTAGTAATCGACTTTTTAACCCAGTATCAAAACGCCATATGTGGTCGAAAATTTTCATAATACTGGGTTTACCATAATTGGATAGGGTAACCGCATGGAAGCGATTATGCTGTTGCTGTTGGACTTTTTTGATTTTATTGATTAGGTTTTCGGGTAACCTTTGGGCAACAAAGTCAGAAATAACAACAGCATCAGCGTCTTTCCATGTGGGGGTATTAAGCTTATCTGCTACCTCATTTAAACAAGATGCTAAATCAGTTCCACCTCTAAATGTTTGATTCAAAAATTTAACAAGTTCTTGTAATCCATCAGAAGAAGATAATTGGTAATGGATCATTTCTGTTGAAAACAGCATGACATGACAGGCACGGTTATCCGCTAGTGCTATTTTCATTAGTGCTAAACCAAAGGCTTTAGCACATTGCTCATTAAATCCCCCCATAGAGCCAGAAGTGTCGATACAAATGATAAAAGGGCCTCTTGGCCGTTCTTCATCAAGGTGATGAGTGACTGGGCGTAATACTGTGCGTTCCTGCCAACTATCACCTTGTAAACGATAAGTATTGAGCTGTTTTTCAATGAGTTTACGATAAAACTCATACTCAACTTCATTTATGCCTAATAAAGCTAGTTCAGCAGGTAATAAACGTAAAATATCATCACTTAAGCCTATACCATTTACTTGCTCTGGCGTGGTATCCGGTGCTTTTTCAACGACTGTTATTGATTCAAAAATCACACTCTCTTCAGGAAGCGATTTCGCCGTTTTACTTCGCCCCAGTAAGCTGGCCAATTTATGTAATTCAGGTTGTTGATTTAGAAAATCACTATAACGTTGAATAATTTTCTCATCATAGGGGGTTTTGGTAATAACGCCTTTGCTCATATCCCATAAACGGCCTGCAGCCCGTTCATTTTCAGAAAATGTATTACTTAAACTGCCACTTAATGCTAAGCGTTCTTGTAGTTCTGCAAGTAACTGCTCTTGCTCTTGTTCAAACAGTGCTTTATGTAATGTCGTGACTTGAAATATTAAACTAATGCGCCAGCGTTGAATAAATAGAGCTTGTTGAGCTGGGGAAAAAGGTTTATTTGTTTTTATTAGTTGTGTTGCTTCTATAACAAATGAAGAATCAAGCTGATTTAGTTCTGTAAGAATATTGTCCACTTGCTGATTAAAAACAGCATTACATAATGATTGCGTTTGCTGATAAAGTGCAAATTCATCTGCGATGATGGTCGGCACCAGTGTTTCTTTCACTTTTTCTTGTAAGCTTTTTTTCCATTGATAAATGTCTTTTAGTAATGCTTTTTTTAATCTTGGGTGTTTTTCAAAAAAAACAGCTAATTGAGGAGAAGCTAATAAAGTGATAATCACTTCTTCTATAAGCTGTCCTTCGTTTATCGCTAAAAGCATATCGATGGTAGAAAGTGTTAGCATGGCATGGTCACTTTATTTGACTTCTTAATTGAGATAATTTTTCATTCAATTGCAAAAAGCTTTGTTCTATAGAAATGAGCCAATCATTATCAATAAAGATATTGGGTTGATGATGATTAAAATTTTCTTGTTCAGAATAAATCTCTTGGGTGAGATCTTTTAATTTATCTAACCATTGTTGATTATCTTCAATAGGCTCTGTTTTGATGCTTTCTGACTGTTGGTATAACGACGTTGTTCGGCGACTAACATCCAACACCTCTAAGACACCATCTTGACGAATTTGTGCATTAATAGATTGTGGGAAACCAATACCATTTAATCTGGCAGAGAGTTCATCACCTTTATCTAAGAAAGTTTCTAATGCTTTTTTTTCAACAGTTATAAAGTTAACTTGAATACTATGTATATGCAGTGGAATATGTAAAAACAGCGTAAATTTATCAGACTGCATTTTTTCTGATAATTTGAAATGTATATTTCTACCAAACATACTACTTTGTTTTTCAAAGCGAAATGCTTGTTGATCTTGTTTGCTTCTTGTCGATTGCATCCATTCAGCCCACAGATTTTCTATTTTCTGTAAAAGTGTTAGCTGGTGGTATGCTTGTTCTGTTAATAGTGTTTTTAATAAGTCATTTAGCAGCGCAAAAGAAGCTTGATCATGCCAAAGGCAATCTTTTAACAGAATAAGATCTAAAGGTGATATCGCACTACGACCATTAAAAAAAGCACTGGCCTGTAATAGACGAACCGCTTTTTTCCAACGTCTGTCTGAAACATAAGGTGCTGCATCACTTCTATCGAGTGAGTCGCGAAGTTGATAAATTAATTCGAATAAGTGGTCATTCAAAGTAATTTTTTCTAACTCTGTTTGCCAAAGTAAAAATTCGTCTGTTGTAATTTGTAGTTGTTCAGGAATACGAAAAGCGCTGACCTCTTTATTAACTAATAACGCCCGGAAGTTTTTTTTATCTTGTACTTTTGATAACCAAATTCTAATCAGCATTCGATCATAAAGCGCTTCAAGACTGCTGTCTGAATCAGGTAGTTCATTAGAAGCCGAAACTAACAAACGCATGGGAATACTTACTTCGTTTTCGCCATTGCGAAATTTACGTTCATTAATTGCCGTTAATAAGGTATTCAAAATAGCGGGACCGGCTTTCCATATTTCATCAAGAAAAACAATTTCGGCATCAGGTAAATAACCTTCGGTTAAACGTTGGTATTTTCCTTCATCTTTTAATGCTTGAATGGATAGTGGACCAAAAATTTCTTCAGGTGTTGAAAAACGGGTCATTAAATATTCAAATGCTTTAGCGTGTTTAAATGCCTCTTTCATTCTTCTCGCAATTAAGCTTTTAGCAATACCTGGAGGACCTAGCAAAAAAACGCTCTCTCCACTTAGAGCCGCGAGTAAGCAAAGCCGTATCGCTGATTGACGTTCATAAAGCCCAGTTTCAAGGTATTGGCTAAGTTGTGAGATCCGTTCTGCAAGTTGCATAAAGGCTCCTAATTAGGGTACTTATTTTCGTTATAGAGATGAAACTATCAAAAAATGAGTAATGACATATAGTCAATTATTCAATTAGTACACAATTCGTTTATAACAAAAATCGATTCAGCTTCCTACTGCTTCTTTTGGTTCTTTTTTGTTTTGCTGGCGAAACGTTTCGATGGTGATCACGTTTTTTCATTAATGTTGCTGAGATGATCGATTTAAAATACGACATGTCATCAATTAATGGCATTAAAACATTATCACTTGATAGTAAGGAAATATCATGGAAGCGAAGAAATTAGTGATTTTAGGTAGTGTTAATGTCGATCATATTCTTAATGTTGCTCATTTTCCGCATCCTGGTGAAACTATTTCCGGTAATCAGTATCAGATGGTTTTTGGGGGTAAAGGTGCAAATCAAGCCGTCGCTGCAGGGCGTTGTGGTGCTAATATTACCTTTTTAGCTTGTCTTGGAAATGACGATATTGGTCAAAGTGCTAAAGCTCAGCTGATCACAGATAAAATAGATACAGATTGTATTGAATTAATTGATGATGAAGCCACGGGTGTTGCGTTGATTTTTGTTAATCAGCAAGGTGAAAACGTTATTGGTATACACGCTGGAGCCAATGGAAGGTTAAACAGAGAATATGTTGAACGTTATAACTCGGTGATTAAAAAAGCAGATGCTTTACTTATGCAATTAGAATCACCTCTAGATTCTGTATTAAAAGCGGCTCAAGTCGCTAAACAAGAAAGTGTGCAAGTTATATTAAACCCAGCACCAGCACAGGCTTTACCGGATGAATTATTATCTCTCGTTGATATCATTACACCTAATGAAACAGAAACTGAATACCTCACAGGGGTAAAAGTTATTGATGATGAAAGTGCTCAACGTGCATCTAATATATTACATGATAAAGGGATAGAAACCGTTTTAATTACTTTGGGTAGCCGTGGTGTTTGGGTTAGTCAAAATAATCAAGGAACGATGGTTCCGGCATTTAAAGTGACCGCAATAGATACTATTGCTGCAGGAGATACATTTAATGGCGCTTTTATAACGGCTTTATTAGAAGGTTTACCAATGATGAAGGCGATTAAATTTGCGCATGCAGCCGCCGCTATCGCTGTTACTCGTGCAGGAGCACAACCGTCAGTACCTTGGCGCCATGAAATTGAAGCTTTTTTGTCGCAGCATGACTAGCGTAAAAATAAGATTATCGCTATTTAGAGTGGCGTATAAAAGAGAGCTATAGGCTCTCTTTTATTTTTATATCTCAACTAATTAGTTTTCATTTTTCTTCTTATTAGTAAGATTATCACCATCATGCTTATTAAGTAATAAGAAGACAAATGAAGAGAGTAGTGTAATAGCGCCGACAGTAATAAAAGTATAATGGAAGTTATCTACCGTAGAGCCAGCATTTTCTGCATCAAAATAATTTAAGATAGAAGCACTTACTGCAATACCAAAACTAATCGCTAGTTGTTGAGTGACGGCTAAAACACTATTGCCTGAACTGGCATTATTGTCAGTTAAGTCAGCGAGTGAAATAGTATTCATCGAAGTAAATTGAATTGACATGACAGCACCTAATAAAAAGAGTGGTAATACTAGGTAATAAATAGACATATCAGGTGATTGTAAGGAAAACTGTGCAATCATCAGACCTATAATAATGGTTATTCCAAATAGTGTCCGGCGATAGCTAAATGTCACTAAGACTTTTGTCACAAAGGATTTGGCGAGTATAGAGCCCAAAGCCATTGGTGCCATCATCATACCTGAGATAATAGCAGGATAGCCAAAACCTACTTGTAACATCAGTGGCATTAAGAAAGGAATACATCCTGTTCCTAAGCGCGTTGCGATATTACCCGCAATACCGACAGAGAAAGTCCGTGTTTTGAATATATTTAATGGTATTAAGGGGTGCTGGTGGCGTTTAGCGTGATTGATATAGAGACCGAGTAAAAAGAAGCCACCTAAAATCACCGCAAGAGGGATATATCGAGAGATGTTTTTATCGCCAAAAAGATCGAGGCTGACGGATAACATGACTAAACCAAAACCAAAGAAAATAAAGCCGAGTAAGTCAAATTTACGTTTTGGCATCGTAAAATTAGGCATATGTTTTATGGCGTAAAAAATACCAAGTAAGCCAATAGGAATATTAATAATAAATATCCAATGCCAAGAAGCATAGGTGACAAGGATCCCTCCCAATAATGGACCCGCAATTGGCCCCACAAGCCCCGGCATGGTGACAAAGTTAAGAATGGGAAGGAGTTCGCTACGAGGATAAGCTCTTAATAAAGCAAGACGAGCAACCGGCATCATCATTGCACCACCTATTCCTTGTATAACCCGCGAAATTACCAAAAAAGCAAGGTTAGGAGAAAGTGCGCATAATAATGAACCGCCAGAAAAGAGTGAAACGGCGATAATGAAAATCTTGCGAGTCCCAAATCTATCAGCTAACCATCCACTTACAGGAATTAATAAAGCTACCGTTAAAGTATAGCTAATTACGGCTGATTGCATGGCGAGAGGGGAGTGATTAAGACTTTTAGCTATATCAGGGAGTGCCGTATTTAATATAGTCGCATCTAATGACTGCATAAAAAAAGCCATTGCAGCGATCCAGGGCAACCCTGACATATTTTTGGCGGATTTTAACATGTAACAGATACCGTCTTTCTTTTATATTTAGCTTATTAGCCAGTATAAACAAAAAGACAATAAAATCGTATTAAAAATACTCAGTCATTTATTAATAGTATTAAACAAAGATCACGGGCTCTATTTCCATCTCCTTCTATAATCGCTTGTACAATTTGATTATGAGTTTCAGGCTGTACTGTTTCATTGCCAACAATTAAATCAAAATATTTTTTGTAGGCAGATAGAAAAAGAGAACCAAAAGAGGCAAAAAATGGATTGCCACTGGCTTGATAGATTAGATAGTGAAATTGTGTATCAATATCTAACCAATGCTGACGGTTAAAGTTATCTTTGAGTAGTTGCATTTCTGTAGCTAGAAATAATAGCGACTCTTTTTGTGTCTCTGAAGCATGTAATGCAGCTAAATAACAGGCTTGAGGTTCTATTGCTAAACGAACATGATGGAAATAATGACTCACCTTATTAAACTCACCGCTATCTATCCACCAATTAAGTAAATCATTATCTAATAGATTCCAATTTTGCATTGGCGTAACTCGAGTACCTATTCTTGGGCGAGGTAGTAACATACCTTTTCCAGCAAGCATTTTTATTGCTTCACGAATAACAGTTCGACTGACTGAAAGTAGTTCAGCGAGTTCTATCTCACCAGGTAATAAAGATTCAGGTTCGTAGTATCCAGAAAGTATTTGTTTACCTAGCTTTTCAGCAACAATATAAGAAAGATTTTTTTGGGATGCTGAGCGTTGTTCGCTTAGTTGCATAATAATAGTTACCTTTACCATAATTTGCTTTCTATATTACGTGAGTAATAGCAATAAAGCTGTTTGGATTTTAATCTATCAGTGTAAAATTAGAGCATTTTCATTCGTTTTGTTGAAAAATAGAGCGAACAGAAAAAAAATTGAAATAAATACTTGCGCTAATCTGAGAAGCCCCTATAATGCGCACCCACTGACCGACGATGAGCTGACAACAGCAACGACGGAAAGGGAAGAGAAAAGAAAAAAGTTTGAAAAAACTCTTGACTCTTCAGAGGAATAGCGTAATATACGCCTCCTCGCAACAACGCGGAAGACCGGAAACGGCAGCAACAGTTGCACTGCTCTTTAACAAATTATCAGACAATCTGTGTGGGCACTCGCAGAGACGATATCTTCTAAAAAATTAGATGTATCAAGTCTTGAAGAGTGACTAACAAGTTAATTCATATAATGAATAAGCTAAGTTTTCGATTTCTTTGAGCATCAAACACTTTTAATTGAAGAGTTTGATCATGGCTCAGATTGAACGCTGGCGGCAGGCCTAACACATGCAAGTCGAGCGGTAACAGGAGAAAGCTTGCTTTCTTGCTGACGAGCGGCGGACGGGTGAGTAATGTATGGGGATCTGCCCGATAGAGGGGGATAACTACTGGAAACGGTGGCTAATACCGCATAATGTCTACGGACCAAAGCAGGGGCTCTTCGGACCTTGCACTATCGGATGAACCCATATGGGATTAGCTAGTAGGTGGGGTAAAGGCTCACCTAGGCGACGATCTCTAGCTGGTCTGAGAGGATGATCAGCCACACTGGGACTGAGACACGGCCCAGACTCCTACGGGAGGCAGCAGTGGGGAATATTGCACAATGGGCGCAAGCCTGATGCAGCCATGCCGCGTGTATGAAGAAGGCCTTAGGGTTGTAAAGTACTTTCAGCGGGGAGGAAGGTGATAAGGTTAATACCCTTGTCAATTGACGTTACCCGCAGAAGAAGCACCGGCTAACTCCGTGCCAGCAGCCGCGGTAATACGGAGGGTGCAAGCGTTAATCGGAATTACTGGGCGTAAAGCGCACGCAGGCGGTCAATTAAGTCAGATGTGAAAGCCCCGAGCTTAACTTGGGAATTGCATCTGAAACTGGTTGGCTAGAGTCTTGTAGAGGGGGGTAGAATTCCATGTGTAGCGGTGAAATGCGTAGAGATGTGGAGGAATACCGGTGGCGAAGGCGGCCCCCTGGACAAAGACTGACGCTCAGGTGCGAAAGCGTGGGGAGCAAACAGGATTAGATACCCTGGTAGTCCACGCTGTAAACGATGTCGATTTAGAGGTTGTGGTCTTGAACCGTGGCTTCTGGAGCTAACGCGTTAAATCGACCGCCTGGGGAGTACGGCCGCAAGGTTAAAACTCAAATGAATTGACGGGGGCCCGCACAAGCGGTGGAGCATGTGGTTTAATTCGATGCAACGCGAAGAACCTTACCTACTCTTGACATCCAGCGAATCCTTTAGAGATAGAGGAGTGCCTTCGGGAACGCTGAGACAGGTGCTGCATGGCTGTCGTCAGCTCGTGTTGTGAAATGTTGGGTTAAGTCCCGCAACGAGCGCAACCCTTATCCTTTGTTGCCAGCACGTGATGGTGGGAACTCAAAGGAGACTGCCGGTGATAAACCGGAGGAAGGTGGGGATGACGTCAAGTCATCATGGCCCTTACGAGTAGGGCTACACACGTGCTACAATGGCAGATACAAAGAGAAGCGACCTCGCGAGAGCAAGCGGAACTCATAAAGTCTGTCGTAGTCCGGATTGGAGTCTGCAACTCGACTCCATGAAGTCGGAATCGCTAGTAATCGTAGATCAGAATGCTACGGTGAATACGTTCCCGGGCCTTGTACACACCGCCCGTCACACCATGGGAGTGGGTTGCAAAAGAAGTAGGTAGCTTAACCTTCGGGAGGGCGCTTACCACTTTGTGATTCATGACTGGGGTGAAGTCGTAACAAGGTAACCGTAGGGGAACCTGCGGTTGGATCACCTCCTTACCTAAGAGATACGTGTTATGTGCAGTGCTCACACAGATTGTCTGATGAAGAACGAGCA
>NZ_JAABLS010000004.1:0-10303 GCF_009915195.1 Proteus sp. G2674 | reverse complement strand
TGATTCAGACATCAGTCTGAACGCAGTAGGGATCCACGTCCTTTAGGGCGTGGAGGATGTCAATATCATGACATGTCGGGGAGGCGTTTAGCGTTAGGAAAAATCGCCCTTGGACAGAAAGTGTTCTATCAAGATGAAGGCTTTACCGTCTATCGCACGACAAACAATCTTTTCCTTGTTGAATCGGCGGAAGGTGATTATCAACTTTTCGAAGCCAACCCACATAAAATCAATACACTGCGCTTAATGAAAAGTGCTGATCGTCATAATAATGCTTTACACTACCGCTATGCTAATGACGGTGAATTGGTACAAATTCATGATGATGCGTATCTGACCGATATCCGGTTACATTATGATGAAATCACCCAACGCTTACAGTCGGTGACCCGCCACCAAGGACAAGAAGAAAAAACGCTGGTCACTTATACTTATGATGCACAACAGCGTTTAGTGCAAGTTACTAATGCGGATAAGCGAGTGACTCGTCGTTTTGGCTGGGATGATGAATCGGGTTTAATGGCCATGCACCAATATGCCACAGGGGTCAGTAGTCATTATCGTTGGCAACGTTTTGATGCCTTTACCATTGAAGACAATGAACCTGAGTGGCGAGTGGTTGAGCACTGGCTTAAAGACGGTAAACGCTGTTTAGAGCATACCGAACTGACGTATGATTTAGCTCAACGAACCCTCACCACCGTGGAAACGGGGGGCGAAACCACCTTCCGTCGCTGGAATGAACAACAGCAAATTATCGAATACACCAATGCATTGAATGAAACGTGGTGGTTTGAATGGGATACCAGCCGCCTATTAACGAAAGCAATAGCCCCAGATGGCAGTGAATGGAGGTATACCTATGATGAGCGCGGTAATTTAACCCAATCGACCGATCCCGAACAACAATCGACTTGCTATGATTGGGACAAAGATTTTGCGTTTCCCACGGCACAAACCTTGCCAAATGGGGCGGCTTGGCATTGGGAGTACAATGAGCACGGCGATATTCGTCGTGTGATTGACCCGCTTGGCCATATCACGCGCTTGGCGTGGGATGACCAAGGCCTGTGTCTGGGGCAAGTGGATGCCAAGGGCAATGAAACCCACTATCGCTATAATGCCCGCGGTCAGTTAATCGAGCAACGGGACTGTTCGGGTTACCCCACCACCTTGACCTACGATGATTGGGGACAACTTCGCTCGTTGACCAATGCACAGAATGAAACCACCACCTACACCTTTAGTGAAGCGGGATTGTTGTTAACAGAGTGCTTGCCGGATGGGACAGAAAACCATTATGACTATGATGCCACCGGTCAATTAGTGGGGATAACGGATGCCGGAGAGCGCCATATTCTGTTGCGCCGTAACCGTCGTGGACAAGTGATAGCCCGACGCGATCCGGCAGGGCATTGGTTGCATTTTCACTATGATACTTTCGGGCGTATGCAGGCGCTGGAGAATGAACAGGGCGAGCAGTACCGCTTTGAGTATGATGCCTTGCATCGTTTAACTGATGAACATGATCTTATCGGACAACAAAAGCACTATCAGTACGATGTGATGGGGAATGTCACCCAAATAAAAACCACCCCGGGGCCTTGCGTTGATACGCCGATACCCTTATCCCCGCAGGTGACCACTTTCGGTTACGATAAAGTGGGGCGGTTGCTGTTTCGAGAAAACGCCGATTATCGCACGGAATACCTTTATCAACCTTTGAGTGTGACATTACGCCGCGTCCCCATGGCGGTATGGCATGAAGCCGAACGCACCGGCACCACCGCCCGCGTAGAGTATCAAGACGCCCTGACCTTTACCTACGATAAAGTGGGGCAGTTGGTTCGAGAAGCCAGTGCCCGCGGTGATTATCAGCATCACTATGATGTGCTGGGTAATATCACTCGCACCGAGTTGCCCCATCAACGGGCATTTGAATACCTGTATTACGGCTCTGGGCATTTACAACAAACGCAATGGCGAGATAATGAGCAACTGACGGTATTGGCGGAATATCAACGAGACCGTTTACACCGAGAAACGTTGCGCACCAGTGGCGCCTTAGACAATGAAACGGGCTATGACTGTCGGGGACGTATTACTCACCAAGTGGCGCGCCAAATGAATGCCTCACAGTTTGTGACCCCGGTGATAGACCGTCGTTATCGTTGGGATAAACGCAATCAACTTATCGAGCGCAGTGTCAGTTATGGTCAAACGGGCGAGGTTTTTACCGCCGGACATTGGTACTACCACAGTTATCAGTACGACCCGCTGGGACAATTGACGGCGCATTTAGGGTCGGTGCAAACCGAACACTTTCTGTATGATGCGGCGGCCAATTTACTGACTCGTCCGCACACCGAAGCACCGCATAACCAAGTACAAGGCAGTGATAAATTTGATTATCGCTACGACGGTTTTGGTCGCATGGTCTCCCGCTATGAAAAAGGCAGTAGCTCGGGGCAACGTTATCACTATGACAGTGACCACCGCATTATCGAGGTGGATATCGACCAAGGGCCCTTAGGGTATCAGCGAGCGGAATACCGCTACGATATCTTAGGGCGCCGGATTGAAAAACGGTTATGGAAAGCCAGTGCGATTGCCAACACAGTCACCTATCACCAACATGAGCCGGATGAAGTGTACAGCTTTGGCTGGGTAGGGATGCGACTGGTGTCTGAGCACAGCAGCGCAGCGCCCCATACCACGGTTTATCATGCTTACAATGACCAAAGTTATACCCCTCTTGCCCGCATTGAATGCACGGATAACCCGCTTAATCCGCAACGGGGGATTTATTATACGCACAGCAGTTTAAGTGGCTTACCGGAAGCGTTGACCAACAGTGAGGGTGAAATCGTTTGGCAAGGGCAATACAGTGCTTGGGGACAATTACAGCGTCAAACCCGCCCCACAAGCACATTTAATCGTGAACAGAACCTGCGTTTTCAAGGGCAGTATTTCGACAAAGACAAATTTGTCGGGAACAAATTTGAACAGCGCTTGCGCTGGCCCGTAGGGCGAGTATCAGGATGATACGAGTATACTGGCCTGCATTATAATACGTTCAGGTACTATGCCCCAGATTTAGGCCGTTTTACCCAACAAAACCCAATAGGGTTGGCAGGGGGGATAAATTTATATACTTATGCGCCAAATCCATTGACATGGGGGGATCCGTGGGGATTACTTGATGAAAACACCTTTATTCATTATACGGATAAAGCTGGTTTTGACAGTATAATGAAAACTGGTGTTTTGAATCCTAATAGCCAAGGGAAAGTCTATGTAACCGACATATTAATGATACCTGATGATGTTACACGAAATCTCCTCATCAATAATCCTAAGTATGTAGGACGTGGTGATTATGCGATTATATTTAAAGTTGATTCTGTGCAACTGAATAATATTAATAAAGTTTCTGAATTTGAGTATATTCATTCAGGTAAATTGAAAATGAAGGAAATCTTACATGCCGGAAAAAAACCATATTCTATTGTGTCACATATAGATTATGAAACACGCAATAAAATGACTAATAACCAACTCAATGCTAGGAGTAAATGCGGTGGTTGAACATATAGAAAGTAAAACTATAGATATTACGCAGGATGAAGTTAATGCATTAAAAAAACTAATAATGTACGTTAAATTTTCTTGTGAAGAAAATGAGTCGCTACAATATGCAAGTAGTTATTCAATTAATAGTTTTTTTGATAAATTAATTGACATTGATTGCTTTGGAAAAGCAGCCAAGAAGTTTTATAGTAAGAGGAATATTAATAACGAAAATTTTATCACAAAGAAAATCAATGATGATCAAGAGAAAAGTATAAATAAAATGGATGAAAGTGTATTACAAGAAGTATTTAAAGAAGCACTTCATCCTTTTAAGATTAAATAAATTAAACAAAGCCGGAAGGGATTGAAGTGACCCCCAATAGTTGGACAACCAATTACTGGGGCTCTTTTTATGTCAAAATACATCCACGATTTAAAAATCATCATTGCCAACCAATGTTTAGCGGGAGAAACATCTCGGAAACTTTCTAAAATATATTCTATCTCTTCACGCCAAATTCGATATTGGGCTCAAGTTGTTGCCATTCATGGCAATAATACATTCTTACCAACACCCCATTTTCGCTGTAGCCATGGACCAATTTTTGCGTTCGCTATCTCAACATCCAATTCAAGGTTTTGAGTGCGAAGTTCCGCCTTAAGTGGCACGATAAAGCTATTTTTTAGGTAATGGTTAAAACGCTCTACTTTGTCTTTCGTTTTGGCCCGATAAGGCTGGCAAGTGGTCAACTTAAAACCATAATTTTTTGACATCTGAAGCATTTCAACATGCAGTTTATGTTCACCTTCAGCATAAGCGTCTCGCTTGACAATGAGGGCTTTGGCGTTATCAAAAAGTACTTGTTGAGGCAGGCCGCCAAAGTAATCGAACGCTTCTTTTAACCCCTGTTGCCAAGTGCTGGCTCGTTCATTATCAAAGAACTTGACGTAATAAGCTCGGGAATAGCCCAGTGTCGCCACGAACGCTTTTAGCTTCTGTTTACTTCGGCGAATAGTGGTGAAATCAATCTGCATCTGCTGACCGAGAGGCGTTTCAAAACGCACAATCGGCTCAGGTGCAATAATGGGTTTAAACTGGCAAACGAAACGACGCAATTGCGCAATCCTGCACCTTGACATCCCCTTTGACAAAGTTCATCAAACAAGATAGTTGCAGGGATCCAGTCGGGTTTAGCCAGTTGGATGTGTTGGATTAAGTACGGCTCAAATGGCACTAATTTGGTCTGTTTGGGTGCGCGTCGAGTATACGTTGGCATCGGTTCCTGCTGTAAATGGTGTTTAACAGTATTGCGGGAAATACCCAGTTCACGGGCAATTTTTTGGATGCTTTGACCTTGTGTAAAGCGAACATGAATATCCACAAATATTTCCTTGGTTCTCATAAATTCCCCGTACAAAAATGTACGGATAATACCAAGTGGATCAGTTTTGCATGATCAGTGACACTGTGAATGAAAGGATTATTAGGGCTGATAAAAAAGGATGTAAACAAGGGGTAAAATAGATACATTATCTGAAATTCGAGAAATCCTATCCTCTGCTAGTAGAAATGCTAAATGGAAAACTATATTATGATTAATAAAGTCTATTATTTAAAATCAGATTTGGAAAACTATAGTTCTTTTATTCAAAATTATCCTGATGGAGAAGAAAGTATAATAGGGAGAGCGATGGATCAGCGATGGTCTAAATTTACTGATGACTATACTGCAATTTCATTAGAGTTAAATTCCAATGATTTTGGAAGAAAGAATTATAAATTTGATTTTAGTAGTTTTTTGTCGCCATTTATGGTTTTTAGTGAAAATGCATTAGTGTCCTTATCTGATATTTTGAGTTCAAGAGGGCAAGTATTACCCGTTAAGACTGAGAGCAAACGGAAGAAATTTGTTGGCTATTATCCAACTAATTCACTTTCAGGATGTTTTGACAGAAAAAATTCTGTTTATCGGGAATACCCCAATGGATTAATGATTGAAAAGCCAGTTCTCATAAAAAATAACATCACTGATGAGTATTTATTTACTATTGACGAATATATTAGTCGAATCTTTGTTACGGATAAATTTAAACAAAGAGTAGAAGATGCAGGTTTAACGGCTTTCGATTTTTCAGTGGAAATAGAATTATCGTAAAAATAAAAAAGAAAGTAAAATTTTTCAATTATTGACTAACCAGTTACTAGGCTTTTTTTGTCAAAAAAAGTCGTGATTTAAAAATTATCGTTACTAGTCAATATTTAGCAGGTAATGGTTATGAAAGTCTGTATTTCGCTTTACCATTATCAGACAATGAACCTGAGTGGCAAGTGGTTGAGCACTGGCTTAAAGACGGTAAACGCTGTTTAGAGCATACCGAACTGACGTATGATTTAGCTCAACGAACCCTCACCACCGTGGAAACGGGGGGTGAAACCACCTTCCGTCGCTGGAATGAACAGCAGCAAATTATCGAATACACCAATGCATTGAATGAAACATGGTGGTTTGAATGGGATACCAGCCGCTTATTAACGAAAAATGGTGTTTTCCTACCAAATAGAAATAATGTTGATGAAGCATTGTCAGGAATAAAACATAATGGCAGACATCCAAGTGATTATATTGACGCAGTAAATACAAGAATTATTGATGCTGATAAATTAAATGGAAAACAAGGTGTTCTGGATGAGTTATCAAAAATTCGTGACATCCTATCTTCTGCAAATCGAGATGCAAGCTGGTATACAATATTATGATAAATAACGTTTATTATTTAAAATCGGATATGGTAAATTATTGTTCTTTTATTCAAAATTATCCTGATGGTGAAGAGAGCATTATGGGAAGGTCGAGAGAGCAGGGATGGAGACGGTTTGGCAATGATTATACTGAAATATCATTAGAATTAAGATCAAATGATTTTGGTAAGAAAAACTATCAATTTGATTTTAGTAGCGCTCTATCTCCATTTTTTGTTTTCAGTGAATCAGGTGCTAACCATTTATTTGATATCTTAAATCCTAGGGGACAATTTTTAGGTGTTAGAACAGCAAGTAAACGGAAAAAATTTATTGGGTACTATCCAACTAATGTTTTGTCTGAATGTGTAGATAAAGAAAAATCTATTTATACTGAATATCCCAAAGGATTTATGTTTGAAAAATTAATTCTAGTTAAAAATAATATTACAGATGAATACTTATTTTCAATAAATGAAAATATTAGTGGTGTTTTTGTCACAGATAAGTTTAGAAAGCTTGTTGAAAAAATTGGATTGTTAGGTTTTGATTTTTCTAAAGAAATAGAGTTATCGTAAAGATATTATCGAAGCTACGACCTAGATTATAGATATGTGTAATTACCAGCTTTAGCTATAAAGCAGGTAAATGACACCACATCACTCGCCGATTAGCGTATTAGTTTTCAAGCTTAAATGTAGTTTTCTGGTGCTTATTTTGTATTTATTTGTCCGGATATCTTCACTGTTCGGTATTAATACCAAATAACTGTTTAAAATATTCACTACAAATGTGAAATAGGTTTTAAAATCTGCCAGTTGGAAACGGATTAAAGGACTTTGATCCTGCTGGTAAAGGTAGATTTTATGTTACGACAGACGGAGCTCAAGCAGAAAGATAGGCGCGGATGAGAACAGACTGGAACATGTCGATAACTCTAATCATGTAACTTACAAATTAATACCTTGTAAAGTAATAGTATTACTTCGAATGAGAGAATTAAATGAATTACCTATTAATAATATTGATCATCAACTAATAAATAGATTTAAGATGTTTTTAAATAAAGATATACCTTTAAGTAATTTTAATCGTTCATTAAGAAAATCTATTTTACATAAAGCATCACATAAAATTAATCAGAATCACTGAAAAATCGTTGAGTTGTAGTTATGCTCGGGATATAGAACAGATAATTCTTATTATTCAACATATGGCTTATATGAAAACAACAAAATCAGCGACAACTTATAAACTTGATTATCATCCTGGTGGTTTAGGAATTCAGAAGAATATTCATCGAAATGATTATTGGAAAGTTTATAAATCTACAAGTAAACCTTCTTATGAAGTTTTAGGGAGAATAGGTCATGGTGATTTTAAAAACTATGATCTTATTAAAGAATCGCCAGTTTATATTGATAGCGTATTAATGAATGGTTGATGAAAATTATAGATTTTAGCGCCTCTATAATAAGTTATAAATCAATGGGTAATATTTTTGTTGGTGAAAATATTAGTCTTTACATTAGCGAGTTGTATGAACATCATGATGTCAGTCAATCTAATTATTATTTACCTAATGAAGATTGTAGGATAGCTTATTATATTGATAATATTCTAACTATAGCAACATTATTAGATGGGACGATTATTTCGATTGGGTGTAACGAGAAGTATAAAGGGAAATATAAAAATAAACTATATTCTGGTATGTTAATGGGAGAATTAATTAAACTAACAAGAAGTCAGCGTATATTAAATGGATCTATTATTATAGATGAAGATTATGGTATTTCTTTTATACTACCTTCCCCTTATGATGAAATCGCAGATTATATAGAACATATTCCATTAGATCTAAGAATAAGTGAAATCTATGTGTCTGACTATTATTTTTGGGCATCGAATAAAAAATAGTTATTCAATTAGGCAGTGAAACGGGATATTGCCGACTTCCCTTAAAATAAGACAGCTATAATTAGAATATCTGCCCTAAAATTGAAGAGATTATGATGAAAAAACTCGTTTAATCGTGAACAGAACCTGCGCTTTCAAGGGCAGTATTTCGGCAAAGGCAAATTTGTCGGGAACAAATTTGAACAGCGCTTGCGCTGGCCTATAGGGCGAGTATCAAGATGATAAGAGTATACTGGCCTGCATTATAATACGTTCAGGTACTATACCCCCGGATTTAGGGCGTTTTACCCAACAAGACCCGATAGGGTTGGCAGGGGCATAAATTTATATGCTTATGCGCCAAATCCATTGACATGGTGGGATCCGTTAGGTCTCACGTGTATACCAAATAAAGTAAGTGGGGATGCCCGAGAAGCGAAACTGCTAAAACGATTGCAAAATATGTTTGGTAAAGAAAATGTTATTAGTCAGCGACATTTGCGTAATGCTGACGGAAAAATGGTTGGTCTTGTTGATGATATATCTCGAATAATACGTCTTGATTAGCGGAGATGAATATGAGTGTATTAAGGTTTAACTATTCAACTTTGTTGAAAAGAAACAAAATGTTATCTTATCGTGAGAAAATAACTAAGATAACTAAAGTGTTGATGATTTTTCTTAAGGAAAATAACTTGATTACTTTAGAGCCATTTAAGGATGATGGGGAGGTAAAAGATGAACTAGTGTTATACAGTTCTGATCTAACTGATTTGGGTAATCTTTTATTTAAAGAATACTATCCTAAATGGTCTGCATATATAGATCGTGGTGGAGATGTAAGTAATATAAAAATATTAAATGATGGTTTGAATAAACTGAAAAGAAAATAGAATAAAAAGCCGGAAAAGAAATCAAATTTTTGAAGTGCCCCCCAATAGTTGGACAATCAATTACTGGGGAGCTTTTTATGTCAAAATATAGTAGCGCTTTAAAAATCATCATTACGCACCAAGTGGCGCGCCAAATGAATGCCTCACAGTTTGTGACCCCGGTGATAGACCGTCGTTATCGTTGGGATAAACGCAATCAACTTATCGAGCGCAGTGTCAGTTATGGTCAAACGGGCGAGGTTTTTACCGCCGGACATTGGTACTACCACAGTTATCAGTACGACCCGCTGGGACAATTGACGGCGCATTTAGGGTCGGTGCAAACCGAACACTTTCTGTATGATGCGGCGGCCAATTTACTGACTCGTCCGCACACCGAAGCACCGCATAACCAAGTACAAGGCAGTGATAAATTTGATTATCGCTACGACGGTTTTGGTCGCATGGTCTCCCGCTATGAAAAAGGCAGTAGCTCGGGGCAACGCTATCACTATGACAGTGACCACCGTATTATCGCGGTGGATATCGACCAAGGGCCCTTAGGGTATCAGTGAGCGGAATACCGCTACGATATCTTAGGGCGTCGGATTGAAAACGGTTATGGAAATCCAATACAATGACCTATCACCAACATGAGCCGGATAAAGTGTACAAAAGGTTCTAGATGAGATCCTATAACAACTGAAAAAGGGAAAGAAAGATAATGGAGTATATAACTAATAAACATTGGGCCAAATATATCAAGGGATATATTTTTACTGGTTGTGCAATCCGAAATAAAAATATCGTGTATTTTTGTTTGCGCAAAGATATTCCATACGAAAAGGCTCGAAATTTATGGAACAGTGAAATCCCCTCACAGTTATTATGTATTTATTTAGACACACCAGATGACCCGATTGATTATATTAGAATTGAAGGGTTCGATAATCCTAAAGTAGGTATTTGTTTAAAACCGAAAGAACAAGGGATGCTTGCATCTAGAGGCGATGGTGGGTTTGTCAAGTGTATGGGCAGTGGATCTAAATTTCCGCTAGAAAAAGTTATGGATGGTGACTATGCAAACCCTAAAAATATCAAATGTGTTGGTGGATATGCTTATTATGTTGGCTCTGCACGCAAAATTTATAAACGTGTGGATATTGGGAAATGGCAGAGAATTCAACATGGGATACCAGGAGGAGAAACCAATACAGAT
>NZ_JAABLS010000039.1:0-80893 GCF_009915195.1 Proteus sp. G2674 | reverse complement strand
GAGACTCGAACTCGCGACCCCAACCTTGGCAAGGTTGTGCTCTACCAACTGAGCTATTCCCGCTTTACCGAACTTGCTGATTTACTTATTTATTTCTGTAAACCGTTGTGCCTTTCGATGCGTTGCATTCTACTGATTTCCTGAATCTAGTCAACACTATATTTGCATCTTTTTGACTGTTCGGTGAATTTTCAGTCATTTCGATCAAGCTTCACGCAAATCTGACCATGCAGCACTCAAATATTGGAACATAGACCAGAATGTTAATACCGTCGCAATGTATAACAATACAAATCCGAACCACTCAGCTTCAATAGTCGGACGCCATAATAGCACAACAAGTGCACCCATTTGTGCGGTAGTCTTCACTTTTCCAATCCAAGAAACTGCCACACTATTACGTTTACCTAATTCAGCCATCCACTCTCTTAGTGATGAGATGATAATTTCACGTGCGATCATGGTCGCTGCCGGTAAAGTGATCCACCATACATGATAGTGTTCAGTAATTAATACTAATGCTGTAGCAACCATTACCTTATCTGCAACCGGATCAAGGAAAGCCCCAAAGCGAGTGGTTTGCTTCCAACGGCGGGCTAAAAAACCGTCAAACCAGTCTGTGGCGGCAGCTACCATAAAAATAATGGCACAAATAAGGGGAGCATCTTTAAATGGTAAATAAAACACCAAAACAAAGAATGGAATTAAAGCGACACGAAATAAAGTTAGCCAAGTTGGAATATTTAGTTGCATAGCGTTCTACACGACCTAGAAAAGTGAGAGTTATTAATATGGTGCATCAATACACTTAGTGTTTCAACGCATTAAAAATTTTTTCTGCTAACGCGGTCGAAATTGTGGGAACTTTCGCAATTTCTTCAACGCTTGCATCACGTAAAGCTTGTAAACCACCCATATACTTCAATAGCATTTGACGTCGTTTTGGTCCCACCCCCTCAATCGATTCTAGAGAACTGGTGTTTTTAACCTTAGCACGACGCTGACGATGCCCCGTTATTGCGTGACGATGCGACTCATCACGAATATGTTGGATCAAATGTAACGCGGGTGAATCAGAAGGAAGTGCCACACCTTCGCCTTCTGGTTTAAAAAATAGTGTCTCTAACCCCGCTTTACGATCACTCCCCTTCGCGACACCAATTAATTTAGGGTGTGATTTATCCCAATCAACATCAAGTGATTGAAATACGTCAATGGCTTGTGCTAATTGCCCTTTACCACCATCGATAAAAATAATATCAGGTATTTTACTCTCTTCTAATGACTTGCCATAACGACGAGTCAATACTTGATTCATCGCGGCATAATCATCCCCCGGAGTGATCCCACTAATATTATAGCGCCTGTATTCCGATTTTAATGGGCCATTCATGTCAAATACGACACATGAAGCCACAGTTTGCTCTCCCATAGTGTGACTAATATCAAAACATTCCATTCGTTTTATCTCTTTCATCTCTAAAAGTGACATTAACGAGTTATAACGTTGAGAAATGGTTGATTGTTCAACTTGCTTAGTGGCTAATGCCGTAGCTGCATTAGTTCGTGCTAGTTTTAAATAGCGTGCTCTATCACCACGGGGTTTAGTTTGGATATGGATCTTACGTCCTGCTATCGAAGAAATTGACTCCGCTAAAATCGTTTTATCTTCAAGATTAAAATCAAGCAAAATTTCTGTCGGTAAAGTGCGGATCGCACTGCCTTGTAAATAAAATTGTCCAATAAAGGTTTGTACCACTTCGTCTAATGATGTATTTGCCGGTACTTTAGGAAAATAACTACGACTACCAAGCACTTTACCTTGACGGAAAAAGAGCACATACACACAAGCAATCGCACCATTAAATGCCACGCTAATCACATCAAGATCATCGCCAATATTAGCCACAAACTGTTTTTCAGTGACTTGTCTTACCGCGTGAATTTGGTCACGAATACGCGCAGCCTCTTCAAAGCGTAACGCTTGGCTTGCCTCTTCCATCCGTTTAATTAAGCCTTCAATCACTTGGCTGTCATCGCCGGATAAAAAAAGACGCACATAATTGACTTGCTGGGCATATTCTTCATCAGAGACATAGCCTTTTACACAAGGGGCGAGACAACGGCCTATTTGATATTGCAAACAAGGGCGTGAGCGATTGCGGTAAACACTATCTTCACATTGACGAATAGGAAATAATTTTTGCATCAAAGCTAATGTTTCTCTCACCGCCAAAGAGTTAGGGAAAGGGCCAAAGTATTCCCCTTTAGCATGTTTAGCACCACGATAACTCGCCAATCTTGGGTGTTTGTCTGCACTTAAATAAATATACGGATAGGACTTATCATCTCGTAGTAACACATTATAGCGAGGCTGATAACGCTGAATATAGCTATGCTCTAAAAGTAGCGCTTCTGTCTCCGTATGTGTCACGGTAACATCAATATTGGCAATACATTTTACTAATGCTTCTGTTTTACGACTATTCACCTGAGCACGAAAGTAGCTTGATAATCGTTTTTTCAGATCTTTTGCTTTTCCAACATAAATAACGGTGCCTGAGGCGTCATACATTCGATACACACCCGGTTGACTCGTTACTCGACTTAGAAATGCTTTAGCATCAAATATGTTTTCCACTTTGTAAGTAACTCTCTATCTCGATTAACCCATAACGAACTGCTATATGAGTTAATTCTACATCACCTGAGATTTTAAGTTTACTAAACATTCGATAACGATAGCTATTTACTGTTTTAGTGCTGATATTCAGCTCTTGTGCAATTTGTGCTATTTTTTTCCCTCTTATAATCATCGACATTATCTGTAACTCTCTTTCAGAAAGATGATGTAGCGGATTTAAATCTGCTTGAACTTTCATTAATGCGATATCCATAGCAATTTCTGGGCTAATATAACGTTGGCCAATACAGACTTGTCGAATAGCCTGAAGCACATTCGCAGCAGAGGAATCTATAACGATAAACCCTTCTATGCCTAACTGTAGCAATGTGACGGAAAGTATTGAGTCTATTTTAGGCGAAATAACCACTATTTTTATAATGGGAGAAAAACGTTTAATTCTTTTTATTACATCTATTAAAGAGACAGTAGGTAAAGAATAAAAAATAATAAGATTGACAGAATATTGTCTGCAATAACGAAAAGCTTCACTTTCATCATTCATAATCTTACGAATGTTAATTTTTTTAATCTGACAAAGTAATTTTTCTATACCTAAACTAAATATTTCAACTTGACTGATTACTAGAGTATTTATCAACGATATCAATCCTTAAAAATATTTAATAAAATTAAAGATAAATCAAGGTAATAAAATTTATAATGACAAATGCTATTATAATATCGTTAGAATTTCCATATTTTTATTTTTTATTCACGCAACAATGATATTATAAATAAATTATTATTCTTACCGCATTAATTAATATTGTATTAAAATCATACACACATTTATAAAAAATATAAAATAAAGCTAATAACATATAATAATAATTAATTATAGGAATAAAGTACTTCCTATATAAAATATAAGAAGCACTTTAGTACTTTAAAAATGATCAAATGTCACCGCTTTATCAAAAGATAATTTACCTAATCGTGGAAAAGGTTTTCCTTTACCTTTACCAATGGCAATCATTAAACAGATAGCATAGTGATCAGGCAAGTTAATCGTTTTTGCTACCTCTGCAAAATCAAACCCATCCATAGGACAAGAATCAAAACCGCGCTCTTGTGCTAATAACATCAGTGTTTGAGCAAACAAACCCGCACTACGCATAATCTCATCCCGTTGTACTTGTGGTTTATTACGATAATAACTATCAACAGCACTGCACATAATATCTCTGACTTCAGGGGTAGCATCTTGCCAAATTGTTTTAACTTCACTCTCCCAAACATTGAGATCTGCACATAAAACAATCAGCATAGCAGAGTCTGTTATTTGAGGCTGATCCCACCCCACTTTTCTTAATGCTTGACGTTGCTTAACATCATCAACAACCAAAAGACGCCAATGCTGCAGATTAAATGCACTTGGCGTATATTGTAATGCATCTTCAAGTAAGGCTTTTTTCTCTTCTTGTGGTATTTTGAAATCAGCATCAAACTGTTTTGTTGCACGACGGTTTTTTACTGCATCAATTACATTCATTATTTTCCATCCATTTGCTAATCATTGACATTTATTTATCTATTATAGAAGAAATGCGTTTAGTGTGCAGACTGTGCTATTATTTCTAATTGTCTTTGTTAATTAATTAGTTATAACAAAAAACCACTAGTTAATAACAAAATATCGTTATAATAGTATTATCAAATATACGATAAACCTTTATTTTTCCTATTTGTTTTTAAGCGTAAAAGAAGGCGAAAACAATTGATTTAAGCCTAACACTTAAATTTGAAAAAAGGGTATCATCAAAGGCTACTATTCAATATAACAGACCTTGCAAAGTATATTAACCCTATGAAATTAAATGATGAATTAACTAATTCTATCGCATCAGTCACAGAAGCTGCTGCTATTGCGGCTATGCCATGGGTAGGTAAACAAGATAAAAATGCGGCAGATGCTGCCGCAGTTGCCGCCATGCGAGAGCGCCTTAATAGCCTTAATATCAATGGACAAATTATTATTGGTGAAGGTGAAATTGATGAAGCACCTATGCTCTATATTGGCGAACCAGTAGGCAACGGCCAAGGTGAAAAAATAGAAATTGCCGTTGATCCTATCGATGGAACTCGCATGGTCGCTACCGGTGAAAATAATTCTTTGGCTATTTTAGCTGCAGGTTTTGAAGGTAGTTTTTTACAAGCACCCGATATGTACATGGAAAAACTGGTTGTCGGTAAAAAAGCAGCAGGTGTGATCGACCTTAACCATTGCCTTGAATATAACCTTGATGCTATTGCACAAACATTAAATAAATCATTAAGCCAGTTAACACTAGCTATTTTAGATAAACCGCGCCATCACGATATTATCATTGATTTGCGTAATAGAGGTATTAATGTCATCACTTTGCCGGATGGCGATGTACTTGCTTCTTTATATGCCACAATGCCTAATAATCCTATTGATGTTATGTACGGGATTGGTGGCGCGCCAGAAGGTGTAATTAGTGCCGCTATTGCTAAAGCTTTAGGTGGTGATATGCAAGCGCGCCTTATTACCCGCGATATTGCTAAAGGTAATAATGCAACAAACAGAGAAATTGCAGCACAAGAAATCTCTCGATGCCATAACATGGGAACTGATGTTAATATTACATTGCCACTTGAAATATTGGTGCGCCATCAGGATGTTATGTTTGCAGCAACCGCAATTACTGCCGGTGACCTATTATCCGGTGTCACTGAACAAAGCGATTATTTGCGTACACACTCGTTAGTGATTAATGGCTCCACACACTCATTACGTTATATCGAAAATTATCATTTACGCTAACACGAGAATAACAACTAAAAAAGCGACACGGGCTTACGTGTCGCAAAATGTATTCAAGGGGTATTTATAGTTATAATTAATTCATGCTAATAAATTAGCTGGATTATCAATACACAGCTTATCTATTATCGCCTTATCAATGCCACGCTGTGCTAATAATGAAAGAAAAACGTTAGGCACAAAACCCCAACCATTTCCGCCATTTTTTGCCCACATCTGTTTTAAAAACACATCATGACTTAATACAATTTGGTTACCATAACCTCTTTCTATTAAGGTTGCGACAGCTTCAACCGTATCCATCACACTGGGTGCCGCGCCTTCTTTAGGGAAAGAAATATCAAGACCTATCATGTCAAATTCAAGCCAAACACCTCGATCAAGCATTTTGCATTGATAATCGATATCTTTACCAGAAGGATCTGAATGGGCTAACGATATTTTGGCTGGATCACACCCCATTTCTGTTAAAAGAATATCTAATACTTCATCACCACGGCGTTGCCAACCTGGCATATGAATATTCATTGAGGCATAAGGGTTATTATTTTGAGCCAGTGCAGCGGCACGTAAACTATTTTTTTCACCATCTGTAAAGAAAGGAGATACACCAATTTCGCCAATCATACCAGCACGAATATCTGTACCGTCAATGCCGATATTTAATTCATCATCGATCATTTTTGCCATCGCATCAATATCATCAGCTAGGCGTTTTCCTTCAAATTTCTCAATATAAAGGCCGGAAGAAGCAACGACATTAATCCCCGTTAATTCTGCAACTTGTTTTAATTTTCTAATATCACGACCAATTGACGATGAACCTGTAGCATCAACAATCGTTTTGCCCCCAAGCTCTTTAAAATTATTTAATTCAAAAATAACGTCTTCAATGGGTTTTTTATCCATATTATCGCAACAACAATATGGATCGTATTTTAGTCCCCACTGAATATCTGCACTGACTTTTTTATCTACTAAAACGTGTGAGAATTCATAAAAAGGTTCATCAACAACGCCAGATAAATCATTAAATAAATGTTCGTGAGGTAGTGTCAGTCCCATATCCGCTTTTTTAACCGGACCCGTTACCGTTTGAATATAACCTTTCATGATTATGCCCCTGCTCTTTTTACTGATTTAGTCGCTTTAAACTCAGGAATGGTAGTAACAATGGCTCCGACTAAGGCAAATAACGTACCGATGATTGTGACTAAATAAACAGTATTTCCTAACGAAGGTAATAAGAGGTCAATTAATACCGAACCCAGTAATTGGCCCGCAGTTGATGCAACACCTAACATCAGTAACCCTAAGCCTCGTACTAAAATAGCCATTAATGCAATAGACATTAACCCTAAAGGCCCACCTAAATACATCCACCATGTAGCAGGAAGCTCCAGTGTTATATGCCCTAACGCCATACGTACTACTAACGCAATCGTTAAAACAGTAAATCCAACAATAAAGTTCCAAGTAATAGAAACCATCATCGAACCTGTTGCTTCAGCCACTTTTGAATTACCTGCTGGTTGCCATCCCGCTAATAAACCCGCTAAAAAAGGTAGAATAGCTAAGTAAATAAAAGAGGTTGAATGCCACTGCGGAGAAACGACAAAAAGAGTAGCAACAACAGCTAATACGGCACCTAATACACGATATGGGGTGAAGTATTTCTTCTCATCCACACCTATACCAAAGCGGTCACATAATAAACCTGATAATAACAGTGCTGAAATTAATGCTGTTTGGAATGTGGCTATTCCTAATGCACTGGCTGATGCTCCTTCAGAAAAAACCACCATTGCGCCACAGAGGCCAGCAAACCAGTTCCATAATGGAATTTTACGTGTTTTAATTAGTGTCGGAATAGAAGCAAATTGCTGACGATATTGTTTTTTGGACATAATGATAAAAAACATGACCACTAAACCACTGGCAAAAGAGATAACTGCACTAGCATTACCGTCTTTTAATACATGTCCCAGTTGCCCATTCACCGCAGACTGCATTGGTGATAGCATCCCTGCTAACACAGTTGCTACCATCAGCAAGGGTGTTGATAAATTTTTTGTACTCATAAGATGTTCCTTTTGGATTATTGACTATGAGTGATTTCTTTTTTATTTTTCAAGTAATCGGTTATTTTGTTATTAGCGCAGAGTGTATCTCCGCGCTTTTTTACTTTTCTTACTGCTATTGTTATTAAGAACTAACGTGCGATTTGCTTTAGAATATTGACCCACATATCAGCATAATGTGGCCATGCTAAAAACTCTTTGCTCCCCCAATGCGGTGAACAGTCACTCATAAAACAAGCTGTTTTTCCTTTTTCAAATTGACCAAACACCAGTAGTGGATCTTCGCCAATATTCAAAACCGTTTCAGTGTTATGTTTAGCGAACACTTTGTTATAACCAAGGAACATCGGCCATTCACTAAAACCTTTTATCGTGGCATGCTCTGCATTAACTGGAGTTGCGAATACTCCTTCTGGGGCTTCCACACGATCGTCACCCTCTAACATTTCAACAGGTAACACTTGTGCCAATAAGGTATTTTTATAGTTTGCTTTCGCTTCAATACCCATAAATGATAGATAGCCGCCAATCATTAATAAGCCACCACCATTAGCAACAAACTGTTTAATCAGCCCTAATGCATTTGGAAGTACTTTCATGTTGTAGAAAGTATCGTTTTGCAAGAGGAAAGTATTAGCACCAATATCACTGATCACGATGACATCATATTTTGCTAATTCTTCATCAGTCTGAGGAAATGCGACCTGAACGGTATGTGCAGGCATATAATCAACTGCTACCCCTTTTTCCCTTAAACAATTTAATAAAAAAGTGGCACCTTCCTCATATTTACTAGAAGTGAAACTGTCGTAGCCTTTTGAGTGGATCATATGAATGTGCCATGACTCACCAATAAATAAGATTTTCATTTTTTTTCCTCTTTCAAAAAGATTATTTATTCAGGGGATTGAGTGACAATCTGTGAATATGTTGTTTGATTGATGCGATGCATGACATTAATATCTTCAGGCATTTCTGAAGCATTACTCGTCTCAACAGCTAGTGATGCAAAAGCTGATGCATAGCGTAACGCGTAAGAAAACTGCTTTCCTTTTGCTAGTGAGGCTGCTAGTGCACCATTAAAAGCATCACCAGCGCCCGCTGTATTTTTTACCACCGCAGGATAAGCTGGTGAGTAAATATATTTATAACCGTCATAAGCTAATGAACCTTTACTACCTAAAGTAATGACAACTTTATTAACACCTTTTTGATAAATAGCATTGGCTGCATTTTTAGCAGATACTAAATCAACAACTTCAATACCTGATAATAAGCTGGCTTCTGTTTCATTAGGTGTTAATATATCTAACATTGGCAATAACTTATCAATAATTTTATTGTAAGGTGCAGGATTTAAAATAATAGGAATATTATTTTCATTTCCGATTGAAATAATTTCCTTTAATGCTTCAATATTAGTTTCTAATTGCAATAAAATTATATCGGCATCTATAATTTTATCTTTTTGTATTTTTACCTCATCAGAAGAAATATCCATATTAGCCCCTGAATAAATAGAAATAATATTTTCACCACTCTCTTCTGACACAAAGATTGATGCTGTTCCAGTTTGATGATTTTCAGTTTGATATATCGTTGATGTTTTTATTCTTGATGACGATATAAAATTTACTGCATAATCACTAAACTGATCAGTACCGATTTTTGTGATAAAATGCACCTGTGCATCAGCATAACTTGCCGCTAATGCTTGATTACATCCTTTACCTCCTGGTGAGAAGATAAATTTATTCGCCAATAAAGATTCCCCGGTTTCTGGCAGTCTGGGCAAATAACTAATCATATCAACATTAAATGAACCTAATACACATACTTTATTTACTGCCGGCTGCCCCGCTAAATTAATTTTATCAATTTGATCATTACATTCTAAAAATTGTATGATTTCTTTTTTGGCAACTTTGTCTAATGTTTCAA
Organism: Proteus sp. G2674; assembly: GCF_009915195.1. Taxonomy (NCBI): domain Bacteria; kingdom Pseudomonadati; phylum Pseudomonadota; class Gammaproteobacteria; order Enterobacterales; family Morganellaceae; genus Proteus; species Proteus sp. G2674. The sequence continues at coordinate 71,397 of NZ_JAABLS010000039.1, read as the reverse complement.
ATTCAATAAAGGCCCCACCATGGCATCTTTTAATTATTCCTTTCTCAGCCAATGTATTTAAATCTGATCGTATCGTTTCTTTGGTAACACTAAGCTCTTTTGCTAAAACAGAAACTTTTACTGCACCATGACCTTTGATCAGATTAACAATTTTTTTATGACGCTCTGCTTTCATTTAATGTTACCTCTATGGCAACAACTTTAATTTATTAGTTGTTATGGGATTGTGATTACAATCATATGTTATTTATTAAAAGCAAAAAAAAGCAGAAACACAAAAATAAAAAACAAAAAAAAGCAGAAATAAATAATGATAGTAATAAGATTACTTAATATATAGAAGCCATCTCCCCTCTCATAAAAACACAAATAAAATCAAATAATAAAATAACAAACACTATATTGATTATAAAACAATCTAATATTAATTATTTGTTTTTTAAAACTTAAATAATTAACTTAAAAAACAATAAAAAATAAAAACCTTATTTTATAATAATTTAGAGTTATTAGAATAATCAAAAATAAAAACAATCATCACTATGTTTAAATAATCAACTATTTTAGTGAATCGAGCAAAGCTTAAAATAAATTAATCTTCCATTTTTATAGTTCATAAATTAGTACAATTCTTCTTACCATTAAAATGTATAGCCAATGATAATGTAAATTAATCATGTCAACTTATAATTAGAAATACAGATACAATGATTAAAATAGAAGCAGTTTTTATTGTCTCATTTTGTGAGGTAGATAACATTAATAACAACAGTCATTGAACAAACTAAGTATAAATAACCTATTTTAAGTAGGCAAAGTAAGTAAAAATCTTGCTTTATTTATTGATTTATTTTTTTACTCGTCAATCTTTGGCTTATTTTGTAAATAGCTGAGAATACTAAAGCGCTAACAGCAACTCACTGATACAAAATATAACTCCAATAAAAAATAAAAACTTAGATATAAAAACTAAAAATCACAAAATTCAAGAAGATAAAATCAGAAACAATGTGTTCTAAAATATCTAATACCTAAATAGATTGTAAAACAACCTATTTATCAGACATATTCCGACACATTTATTTTCTAGCGATGTTTAAACTTAATGTCTAAGATTATAAATATAAATTGAGCACCAATAATCTGATAAATACACAACGTAAAGACATAAGGATATACCTATGAAAATAAAATCACTTATTGCTATTTCATTATTAAGTGTTAGTGCTTCTCTTTTTGCCGCTGAAAGCACCAGCACAACACAACAAGTTCAGGGCGTAACTCAAGCACAAAAAGATCTCAATGATTATGAAAAAGTCATGGTAGAAAAAGTTTGGGTTACCACGCAAGCCATTGACGAGAAAGGCAATAAAGTTGACGCTAATAATCCACAAGTCAGTAATTATTTTGGCCTAGCAGAATATTATCCTAATGGCACTTTTATTATGTTTACCCCTGAAGGTAAACAAAAAATGCAAGGGGATTGGTCAATGTCTAATGATGGAAAAACGCGTACATTAGTTGCCAAAGATGCACAAGGAAAAACACTATTTACTCGTGATGTAGAAAATATCACCATCAATAATGATGAGTATACCTATCGTATTTACCCAACTGAAGGGGATAATACTGTTTATTTTGATATTATTCATCACGTTAAGAAGTAATCATAATACGTTGTTTCACCTGTTATAAATAATTAAGGGCTATTTTATGGTAAGTAAAATAGCCCTTTTTTTAGTTATATGACCTTAATATAATTAGCCTTAAATCAAATTTTGAGCTTCCCTATCAACCCAATAAATCACATTAAGCGCTTCTTCTGGTGTTGGGACTTCCAGTTTGCTCAACATTCTTTCCATCACTTTATCGGGAACCGCTTCCTTTCTTGCGCTGTTTTGTTTTTTCCATTGCAAATAAGGGACTTCAATATATACCAATGTCACTTTAGCTTGATAACGATAAAACAGAGCAATAAGTTGATTACGCATTTGTTTAGTAATATTTGTTGCATTCCAAACAAAAGACTTATGCTCTCTTAAATATATTCTCGCTTGCTCTTTGGCAAGTTGTGCAATCCATCCATTCGCATCACGATCATCTGGTTTTATATTATGCTGCTGACGTAATGCATCTAAACTTACTACAGGCATATCTGCACAATATTGGCGAATATAACTATCTTTGCCCATTCCCGGTAGCCCACAAAGCACAATAACTTCACTTCCTTGCTCAGGATAAGGTTCATAGTGAGGATCGACACTATTTTCACTATGAAAATAGTGAAATCGAGCGCCATCAGAAATAAATCGTGCGGGTGTTCTCCAACAATTTAATTCTTCACAGTAAAGTGTAAATAACACTATTTTATCCAATAAAGCGGGCTTATCTTCACAGCTTCGTCCCAGAACATCCGCCTTAGCCAGCAATGCCAATAAATAGCAATCTACTCTTAACGAAGCCGCTAATAAGGCTTTTTTAGGATCGGGTTTATCCATTAACCATAAAGGTAATCCGTGATAGCGTACTAATGCCGCAATCTGTTCTCTATCAATAAAGCTAACCGGCACTTTTTCATATAAAAAACGTCTTGTCGTTAATTCTCCTTTACGAGCATGGCCTGGCGAAATAATTCGCCCATTCTCTTCACGGGTAGTTGAACGTTTTTCTACATCATGTAAAAGTGCTGCAATCCATAGAATTTGTTGCTCTCTTTCTGACAGCTCTTGGTATTCAGGGAGTGATTTTATAGCGTGGATCACCTGCTGTGTATGAATAGCTACATCACCTTCAGCATGGTGGATCGGATCTTGCCTAACACCGGACATATCACTAATTTCATTATAGTACTCACCAAGTTGTTCCCATGACATTTCGCTATGTAATTTTTTATGAAGCATCATGAGACTCCTGTGTTTTTTCCCAAATCAGTGGCGCTCTTTTCCAATTACGTTTCCAATGCACATCTGTTTTAACATGATCTTTTCTCACATATTTAAACACCCGATGTGAAAATTCATCTAATGAAAATGCTTGAGCATCTCGTGTGACAATGCCTTCCATCACACTTGGTTTCTTGGTTAACACATCTTGTGATTGAAAAGAGCTATGCTTTTGTGCGTGTAAAATAATATTCTTTTCAAACTCTATTTTATTTTCCGATTTTGGTAGCGAGATTTCCGGTACGGTGGGTAAATCAAATAAAGTGGCATAAAATTGCACTTCTTCCCAACTTAGCCATTTATCCTGACAACGTATGGCAAAAACATAGAAATACTCTTCCAAATGTTGGTATTCAATAGAATGAATGGCATAAAGATTTTCACCAAAAATATCTAAATTACCTAAATCATTTCTGATGGATTGCCAACGCTGGCGTAGTTGTACTGTCCACGCAGATTGTGTCGGAGTCGCATGAGAGCGAGCAAAAACCCCCATTCGATTTAAGCAATTATTTTCACCATCTAATTTTTCAGTATGAATAAGATGCTTTATTTTGCAGATATCTTGCCACCAATTGGCATTAATACGATCATCGCTTGTTGTGCCTGGTGAAAAAGGATAGTGATATGTTCTGTCATATTTTTTTGATTGATTATTCATTGTGTTATACTCATTAAGTAACAGGAACCCTACTAAATTTATATTAAAATTCAGTGAGTATATTTATCTGTATTTGCACTATTTATCTTCAGTGCCTTAATGCGTATTACATAACCACAACCTAATAACTCAAAAATAACAAAAGAAATAATTTTTAACATACTACCTGTATTATCAAGATAGCACTAGAAAAAAATGTTTATATTTATTATTCATTTTCTCTCAATTTTTTTCGTTATTTAACACTCCATGATGATTGTTCATCTATCCTTAATAGGGTGACAACGCTAATAATGTCACTCCATAGGTATTTATACTTAAATAATGATAAATATCTTAATCCTCAGTCGCTGTTTACATAACGATATTGCACATGGGAGGTAGTATGTATCACGATCTTCAAGGAAAAGTTGCTGTAGTAACAGGTTCGTCACGAGGAATTGGTGCAGCAGTAGTGACGAGATTAGCTCAAGAAGGAATGAACGTTGTTATCAACTATCACTCTGATGAAAATGAAGCTCAAGCATTAGCCGATAGCTTAAATAAACATGGTAAAGGTAAAGCGATTATTTTTGGCGGTGACATTAGTGATGAAAAAATTGCTCATAACTTTATTTATAAGGCGATTGACCACTTTGGTCAGCTCGATCTTCTGATCAATAATGCGGGAATTGAGACACAAACCCCTTCCCATGCAGTAAATTTAGAAGATTGGCGTAAAATTATTGATATAAATTTAACCAGTTATTTTCTAACGGCTCGCTCCGCCTTGAAATATTTCGTTGAGAATAAGATCAAAGGCAATATTATTAATATGTCTTCAGTTCATGAGGTGATCCCATGGCCGACTTTTGCTAGTTACGCTGCCAGTAAAGGTGGCGTGAGAATGTTAACGCAATCACTGGCTCTTGAATATGCACACTATGGTATTCGTATTAACGCCATTGGCCCAGGTGCTATTAATACCCCAATAAATAAAGAAAAAATGCAAGATGATGCGTTACGCAAAGAATTAGAAGAGATGATCCCAATGAAATATGCCGCAGAGCCTGAAGCAGTGGCTAATGTTGCTGCTTGGTTAGCATCGGAGCAATCTACTTATATTACTGGACAAACTATTTTCATTGATGGCGGTATGACACTTTATCCTTCATTTCAAGGTGGAAAAGGTTAAAGCCGTTCACTGTCGTCCATACCGTTAAGATAACCTTCTTTCCAAATTTTGCGGTTTATTTATACTTATTCTTTGGGAAGAAGGCTTTTATCCTTATTTTATTCAATCAAAATAACATTTTCGGAATGGATAATGTTATCAGGAAAAATAAGTGCTCTTTCAGAAATAAACGGCATATGTAATGTACGTGTGCCCGTTGAAATAGAAACCCCTGCTTTTAACCATGCATCAGCCACCAGCTCTGTACAATAAACACCTTTATCTTGCTGAATACTGAAGTTTTCCCCTACTCGATTTAAAACAGCTTCTAACGCTTGTTGTCGTGCTTGTTCACTTCCACGCACTTGGTAAAAGCGTACAGAATTAGGCTTAGCACGACTGATAAAGAAATCCAAACTATCGATAGTAACACCATCTTTACTATCAGCATGTTCACTGGGTGTTGAGTGAACAACCTGTATACCTTGCTCAGTTATCCACAACATTCCTACGTGGCTGAACCCGCTGTTATCAACTTGCTTTATTATGTCGCTAATAACTTCATCACCATCGCGAAAAACCAGATCACCACTTTTTAACTGATAAGGCAAAGCGAGCACAGTCAATGTGCTCGCTAAGTATAAAGTTAATGCAAGAGTAAAGCGTATTATCACTTAACTTCAACTTTCCATTTGCCATCAACTTTGATCATATTTTGATTTTCTGTTTTTTCTTCACCATTTTTCAACACGGTTTTGAGTGTGACAACGGCTTTATTTTTATCTTCGCTGTATTCAACTTTTGCTACTTCAACCTTACCCAAGCCACCTTGCTCTTTAATTTTTTTGCCCGCTTCGGCAACGATCATTTTAAATTTGCCGGTAATTTGCTCTGCCATTGGATCTTTTTCTAAATCACCAAAATACATTAATGACACAGCCTTATCACCATCACCGGAAGCGACAGCTTCAATAAATTCAACCGCTGCTTTTCCTGCTTCGTCTTGTTTATCACCACATGCAGATAATGTCATCATTGCCACCGCAAGAAACATAAATCCCATCATTTTCTTTAACATAAATTCACCATCACCATAAATATTTAATTTAATACAATAAGCATCTTATATAAAAAGGAAAACCATCTCATACAACACACTAATTTATTTATAAACTATGTTTGTGCAATAGAAAAATAACTTTTCTATCGCGGAATTATACGTGACATTAATAGGTTTCGTCATAAATTTTTTTTAATATAGAATAATCCTAGTAAAAAATATTTGAAAAAATCCCCCCAACAATCGAGTAAAATATTTCTATCTATATTTATAAAAAAAATATTGAATATATAATGAATCTAAAAGTGAGCAGAAACATTATTACCATATAAAACTTTTTTATGTTCTATTTTTGTATTTTAATCTCGAAAAAAGAGGATCGGCAACGCATCACGCTGCCGCCATTAACAGATTCAATAAAAATAGTTATCTGTTAGCGAAATAGGTAGAATGCCATATCATTGACAAAGCTTATTTTAAAACACACAAAGACAGTATGTTGCAAAATCAGTTACGATAGTGATACAAAATTACAATAACGTTTATCTCAATAAAACAAATCTATTTGTTTTTTAATATTTAATCATGATATGACAACACGATTTTCTAAGTAGACCTATAACATTTCGGTGTAAAATACAAATAAAGACTAGAAATTTTGTGACACAATGCGCCTTTTTACACCATTAAGTCAATTTAAGATAAATAGAAACTGCATTTTGGATCATGAATAGGTAATCTAGCCATCTGATTTCAATGACCAAACATGAATAGTTAAAAGGGTATGCTATGTTTACTTCACAGCTCATGCTGGTCGGTTATGTTTTATTAGTCAGTCCATGCGGGCATGATTCTTGTGATGCGGTTCCAGTAACAGAAACCATTTATACCAAGGATGAATGTACTATTCGCTTAAACTATCTCAAAAAGAAAAGACCCGATCTCTATATTTTTTGTGGTGAAGTATTACGTGATCCTGAAGTGACCGATGAAAATCCATACCTAACACCGCCAAATAGTGCCGATGATGTCTTTCAATTAAAATAATCACCCTTTTTCGTTGAACACCCCACAAAATACAATTTAATTTGTTTTCTAGTTACGGTATACTCTTTATACTTAAAATATGTAAGGACACGTATTAGGAGTCACTCATGTCTATTGCAAAACGCACCAAAGACAAACGTATTGCGTTAGGTTTAACACAGTCTGAGCTTGCTACCTTGGCTGGTACAACGCAACAATCAATTGAACAGCTTGAGAGTGGCAAAACCAAACGCCCTCGTTTTTTACCTGAATTAGCAAAAGCGTTAAATTGTGAATTATCGTGGTTGCTCGAAGGGGATAATAAACAAACACACGCTTCTGAAATTCCTCCCCAAGATGAATGGCATTCAGTCAGTGAATGGGATAACGATACCCCTCTCAATGCTGATGAAGTCGAGATCCGTTATTTTAAAAGTATTGAACTTGCCGCTGGTGATGGCTGCTGTACTAACGAAGATCATAATGGTTATAAATTGAGATTCTCCAAAAGCACACTACGCCGCTATGGCGCTTCACCACAAAATGTGATCTGTTTTTCCGTCTATGGTGATAGTATGTCTCCGGTTATTCCAAATGGTTCAACAGTGACCGTTGATACAGGTAATACGCGGATTGTGGATGGCGGTATTTATGCTATCGAACAAGATTCATTATTTAGAATAAAATTACTCTACCGTCAGCCAGGCGGAAAATTAATTATTCGTAGCTACAATAAAGATGAATTTCCTGATGAATTTGCAGAAATTGATTCCGTTAAAATTATGGGACGCGTTATTCACTGGTCTGTGATGGCTTGGTGATCATCTGCATATTTTTATTTTAGTTTTTACTTTCTTGCACAATTTTCCCATTAGATAATAACAGCGTTTTATCTGCTAATGCTTGCAATTCACGAGGCTCATGAGTGACTATTATCATCGTTATCTGCTGTTTTTTTAATGAGATAATAAGCTCCCAAAGCTGATAACGTGTTTCCCAATCCAAACTTGAAAAGGGTTCATCCATTAATAACAGTTTGGGTTGGCTAATGAGTGCTCTTGCTAATGCAACTCGTTGCTGCTCTCCCCCTGATATTTGAGATGGATAACGTGTTGCTAAATGAGCAATTCCCATCTGTTCAAGTAACGCTATCTCTTTTTCTTTACTGCGCTTTTGCTTAGCCGCATATTGTGCCAGCCATAAATTTTGCTTTACAGTGAGAAAAGGGAATAAATAAAGACGCTGATTTAAATAACGACAGGGGCGCTGCCAAACAGGTAATTTATTCATATTTTGGTTAGCTAAAACAATATCCCCTGTATAGCCGGTATAACCGGCAATAGCATTGAGTAACGTTGTTTTGCCGCTACCTGATGAACCACTGATCCCTAAACAACACCCTTGCTCTAGGTGTAATGAAACCTCGGTTAAAATACCGGTAGTTAACGAGTGAATGGTTAACATGCTAATTTCCTATCACGCTGTAAACGGTGTAAAGCAAACAATAGAGTAATTGCAATTGCTATCAGTACTAAAGCGCAACCTATCGCAAGCGAGAAATCACCACTCGCTATATTTAAATAGATTGCCATTGGTAAGGTTTCTGTTTTTAATCGAGTGGCCCCTGCCAACATTAATGTTGCCCCAAACTCCCCTAATGCTCGAGAAAAAGCCACAATACAACCACTGATTAATACAGACCAACAAAGTGGGATCTCAACCAAAATAAGCGTTTTTGTTGGTGTTAATCCTAAATTCTGTGCGGTTTGAATATAAGCAGGATCAATGGATTTAAACGCCGCAAGGCTATTACGCATAATGATTGCACTTGCCACATATGTTTGAGCAATAATAATCCCCAAGGGAGAAAAAAGGGCACGAGATAATTGAGGGAAAACCCCTGTTAAAGGCCCTTGATGACCTAACAATAATAATAATCCAATACCTATTACCAAAGGAGGCGTGACTAAGGGTAAATCGAGTAACGCATCAATAAAACGCTGTCCTTTAAATGACGATCTTGCCATCACCCAAGCTGCAGGTACAGCTAAGAGCACGGCTAAACACAATGATGTTAACGCGGTGCTCAGTGACATCAATACGGCAAAATGAAATTCAGCATCAGTAATAACCATGGTGAGTTCGTGATAAGAGAGTTGGCAAATTAATGCAATAAGTGATCCCAATATCAAAAATAATAATAATAAAAGTGGTATTAGTGCCCAACGATACACAGTGAAGCCTTCTCTTAATTTACTGATGACATTTATTGTAAAAATGAAAAAAGCCACCTGTGAGCCGGTGGCAAAAATACAAATAATGTGAGAAAAATCTATGGTTTTGAAATAACAGGTAGAAAACCATAATCAGTAAAAGCCTTTATTCCTTCGGGACGAGAAAAATAATCAGCCAATTGTTGTGCTTGTGTGGGGTTTGTTGAGGTTTTTAACACCGCTAGTGTCGCAATTTCTTCGGGGCTTCCTTCAGGTATGGGTAATAAAACTAATTTATCTTGATTTTTCATTGCATCAGCGTAACCAATAATGGCAGCATCAACCTCACCATTTAATAAATACATAAGTAACTGTTTAATGGTTGCTGTACGAACAACCACTTTATTTCGTAACTGCTCACCTTGGCCTGACGCTTCGATTAATTGTTCACCGCTTTTACCTAATGCAATTGCTTTTGCATCTCCCATACCTAATTTCAATGAACTATTTGCAAAATCTGTGATAGTTTTGATCTCACCGATTTTATCTTTTCTGACAGCAATAACAGGAATATGACGCACAATAGGATATTGGCTAACCACCTGATTTTGTTTCGCTAACTTCTCTACATACTCTTGAGAGCCAGGAAAAAACAGATCACCTTGTTGAGTGAGATTAAAGCGTGTAAGAATTTGGCCTGAACCGCCATATTCGATAGTCACTGTATTGCCGGTTTCTTTTTCAAATAGACCAACAACTTGCTCTACAGGCTGTTTTAATCCTGCGCCAGCATAAAGATGAAGCTCTACAGCAAAGCTATTATGGCAAAATAATCCTAGCGCAAAACCTAAACCTACCAAAACTTGGCGTTTCATAACATCCTCAAACACAATATCGTTATATAATTTTTTATATAATGATAGATATGAGAAATTAAGGCAAGATCTTAGTAAGAAAAAAACAGCAAAGTGTTAGCAAGCTATCATTTTACTTTTCATCTCTAATTTATTTATTAAGATACTTTTATCACTCTGTACCTAGAATAAAAATACATAATCACTCATATTTTGATAAGCGATCTAGATGAATAATAACAGCGATATTAATAACAAATCCTCGTTTAAACGAGGATCTCACTATTAAATACTCAATTCCAATAATGCTAATGCCGTCACTTCATCGATGACAATATCTGTAGCATATCCCCCTTTTATTGCGCCTATGGTTGCAGCAACATTTTCAACGCCTCCAGCAATAAAAATACGCTGTGGGATCTGTCTTAACTGTGCAAGACTAATTCCCATAATTCTAAGGTCGATATCAGAAAGCAGAGGATTACCTTGTGCATCATAGAATCGACCACAAATGACACCAACAGCACCTAAATCGCGATATTGTGCCATCTCATTTGTGGTGAGTACGCCTGTTGTAATCAAAGGATTGTCATCTTGAGTATTACCCACTACAAACAAAGCTTTATTACATTGATTTAAAGCAGAGAAATTACGCCGTATTATGGGTTCTGCTTGTAGCTCCATTGCCAAACGCGCATTTGACACTACAGCCGGCACATGCAAATTAATACTGCAACCTGAAAACTTATTGGCGATCAAAGCGGCAGATTCCGCAGTAGTAAAATCAGGTTGTGGAGCTACAGCCCCAATCATTTGTAACACAGTGACATTTTCTAGTATTTTAGTGGGGAGATAGTGCCCTAGTTTATGGATTGTTCTTCCCCAAGCTACGCCTAAAATATCATCATTGCTGATTATCTGAGAAAGATACATAGCCCCTGCTTTAGCTAATCTTTCTCGATTCATATTTGATGTTTGTTGCGATTTATTCTTTTCTTCATCAGGTAAAATAAGCACATTATTAAGATTAAATTTTGCTTTTATTCTGATTGAATAATCAATCGTAGAAAATACTGATGAATCCAAGCTTATATTAACGAAACCTTTTTCTCTCGCGAGATGTAAATACTTCACAACAGTCACTCGAGAAACGCTCATAATATTTGCAACTTCACTTTGACTGAGTCCGTCCTGATAGTAAAGCCATGCAGCATAAAGAACGGGATCATTATCAAATAAACTCGCATTTTTTAGCGAATTATTATCCATTTTAAACCCCACTATTTTTTATAAATCTTATTAATAATTAATTTATTTTATATTTACGATATTGCAGAAGGTAATAACAATTTTTGTTGAATATGTTCTTATAACACAATTAGATACATTTCATTTAACAACTACTAATATCGGCAAATGGGTGTTTTTCTTTACAAAAAGAAACTCAAAATATGTAAAATCCACTTAATAATGCCGTAATTATCTCATATCGAGAAAGTTTTTTTTGAAAATATGTTTTTATTCGGTTAAAAAGAGAAATCTTAGCGTTAAGTTTTAAAAAGTTTTATTTTGATGATATTAAAGTTAATTACCCTATAACAAATTAACCATAGACTCATTAATACAGAGGAAAAATATGATTATCGCTTATTCAACAGCTCCTAATGAAACTGTCGCCCATGAAATAGCTCACCATCTTATACAGGCAAAGCTTGCAGCTTGTATTAACGTCCTTCCTAATATCAAATCTATCTATCATTGGAATAATGAAATTGTTGAAGATAATGAGGCACTTATGATGATCAAAAGCGAGAGTTCAAAACAACAGATTTTGATTGATACACTAGTAAAAATGCACCCTTACGATACACCAGAAGTCATTATTGTCCCTATAGAAAATGGGTTTCATGGTTATCTAGAATGGATACATCAAAGCCTAAATTAATGATTATATCATTGCATTATCATGCTATTTCATCTTATTTGTGATAAAAATGATAGAATTTTGTAAATAAAACAATACTTATAATCTCAATAATGAGACAAATAAACAAAGTAAAATATTAAGATTAATTACTATTTAACTGCTAAATCATTTTTAAAGACTTTTCTTTTTGAAGTTACTTTTATATTCACAGAAAAAATATAAACAATAAATTATTATTAAATTTTTATAAGTCAAAGAAATGAACAATAATACGCTAATGAGCAAACGAAAAAATAAAACAACAACAAACTGTTTTTTATAGGTTATTATCCTAAAGAATAAATTTAACCGATATCTTACCCTGGTTATTTTCTGTTATAATTAACAAGCTTTCTCTATATTACATGTAAAAAAGGAGTGAGTTGTGAAAACAAACAGAGTCGCAAGACGTATTTTAGGTTTACCTTATAATTTAAGTCGGTCTAAAAAGAAAGTGCGTTTTTCCATTATTACGCCTACAGAAAGTGATAATCTTCCCGCAGAGTTAAAAAATGCAACTCGGATCTGTTTAAAACAAGATTTCAGAAAAAATGCGCAAAATAAGCGTATTTATATGAAATTAACCGATGCTTATCCAGATTATCTTCTAGTAAGTTAATTACTTATGCCTAATGTTAGATTATAAATAACTTTTATTTTATTATTTATAACTAATAGTTTATCCCTTACAACCTTGTAAGGGATAATAGTATTCTATTATTGATATAATTCTTTACGAATATTCACTAATACTTGCTTAATTAATTGAGGATTGATTTTTTCTGGTAATTGACTTTGTTGAAAAGCTTGCTCAATTTTTTCTATTAATATTTTGCTTCGCTCAAATAATGTTTCATAACTTAAAGCCCCAGATTTAATTTCTAACAATTCATCCCTGTTATCACACCAAACTTTGACTTTTTTTTCAGTGGCAATTCCTAATGCAATATAAAGCAACCTAAAAGTGTGCATCATATTTTTACTATCGTAACTTCGTCCATGTTCAATATTTTGCTGATAGCGGGCTTCATTACGCTCCTCGACCCATTGCCAATAAGCATGATACTGCTTGCAATAGGTACTGTAGCCGTCTTTATTAAAACTAAGATAGGCTTGTAATATGGCTGTTTCAGAGACACTACTTAGTAAAACATCGGTGGCATTATCTTTTTTTATTACGCCTTGATAATCACTATTTGGATCATAAAAAACTGCATAAAGATTTTGAGCATGGTTGATTTTAACCAACCCGATATTTTGCTGCTCCCAACAACGTTTTTTAAGCCAATTATTCAGTAATAGGCTTTTTCCATCTTCAATGATATAACAAAAATCAAGGATTGTTTTTAACTCTTTATCTATAGGATCCATGATCTTCTTATTTAACCCTTGCGCTTTTTTTATTTGCCCTTGAGCATAATGCACAAAAGTCTGTACGCATTCCTTTGATAAAAACCATTCTGGGTTAAATTGCATAAATAATGGATGACGATAAATAACAACATGCTCTGGTGCATTTAATAATTCTAAAATATTAGGATTAGACGCACACAGTAATTCAACAAATCGCCCTAATTCATAATAAACGATATCATTAGTTTTATTACTTACTTGTGGCACATAATCAGAGCAATAAAACATCTCTTTAGGTAGATAAAAAACACCTTTAATATCAGTATCTGAACTATCTGTTGCCAAATTTTGTGAACGACTACCTGAAATTGTTTCAAATAAAAGGTAAGGCCTTATATTGTCAATGGTCAGTTTCATCAAGTATTTTCCTAAACCAATTATTTAATATTTCACTATCTGGTACGGTGCGTTTCTCTAATTGAGTTGCTGTTTCTTGCCATAAAAAAGTGATCAGTTTTTGCATATTATCGGTTGGTAGCCAAGTAAAGTGTTCATCTTTATCTGCTTTAAAGCTCACTAACTCTCGAATAATTATTTGCTCATCTGTGGTTAATATATTTATTAACTGATTAAGCTCCATCGGTGGGATATTCCCCGTTTTTACTGTCCAATAAGCAGCTAAAAGTGAACGTAATAGATAGAAATATTTTTTTAATTTTATGGGCTCATCTATCGCTTTACTTGCATGATTCTCTTCAAAATGATGTCTACTAACGGCTTTTGCAATCCCTCTATAATGATGAACAATGATTTGGGGTTGATAATATAATTGTGCCAACTCAAATAATTCTTTTTGGATACCAGTATATTGTTGATAAACAATAGGTGATTGTAACCACTCAAATAAGATAGCATTTGACTTACGTAATAGATGCAATGCTTTCGTAATATCCCAAGCTCCTACATCAAACCAATTATTTTCTATCCACTCAAATGTTTCTTTAGGTTTATCAATTGAAAGATATGCATTGCGAGGCCGTATAAAAATACCTCGTACATCAACTATCCGTTGATGCGAAGCCCCAAGCACGGCTTCCACTTTCAGCAACATAAAGTAGTTTTATTTGATGCATTTGCTCTATTTGTGGCAGTTTTTTTAATATCTGATTATGCATGATGATGCTACTCGGTATTTCCTTACAACTCTTAAATTTAATAATGTTGCCAATTATGATGATGACTAGGACTAACAATAGCAACATAACTACTTTAGTGTCTTAATTTTATAATTTATTTTTTGATACCGTCTCCTATACCGTCATTTTTTTCGGTTCTTGTCAACCATTACCAACCATAGAAAACAAAAAAGCCACCAGTAACTTACTGATGGCTCTTGGTTTTTTAGCCTTTATCAACTATTGCTGATAAACGGTATTTTATTCCCACTCAATTATATTCTAGTAATTTAACTCACTGATAAATATAAATTATATTTAAATTAGATATCACAAACACCGTCACCGATACCGTCATTATAAAATCTGTCTACTTTTTCATCGGTAAGAGTTGATGAGTTTTTCCTTTGCTTCCAGCTCTGAAATACAAAGGTTGAGTGTTCTGGTGTTTTCATCTGCACGCTGAGCTTCACGCCCATATCTTTCAAGTGTTTCTCGTAGTTGTCGAGAAAGTTCACTGGCTTTGGCTTTCTCAATTCGGCAGGTATTGGTGTTATCGGTACTTGCAACTTCTGTTTGCGTGGTACCGGCTGAGAACTGCAACCTGTCAAAGTGATTAAGAACACGATCAAGCAAAGCATCTGTGCGTATCGTATCATGCTGTTGTGCGTCATGATATATCTCCAACCTATTCTGCTGTTCATTGTCTGCGTGTTTACGCAGTTCAATATTTGTGGCCACATCCTTTTCATCTAATTGATTACCTGCAATCTGTTTACTCATCGCTTGGTTATCAAAATAAATACCGCCAGCAACAAAGCCAGCGGTAAAGGAAACAGCCAAAGCAATTAACGCTATGACGGTTTTATTCATTAATCATCACCATTATTAAATTAATGAAAAGGCTCTATCAAAAACATCATCAACATAAGGTTGTTGAGCATTTTCAACAGAAATGATTGCTTTTGCCATTTTGATTGATGTTGATTTATCAAACAGGTTTAAGCATTCGTGACGTTCAAAGCCAGTATCCTTGCAAACTCGTTTAATATAATTTTCAGTATGGTTGTTATCAGATGATGGCGCCCATCGTTCTATGATTTCTTCAACAGTATCTATTTTGTCACAACCAACATTAGGCTTACCTTTTTGCTTACTATAAGTTTGAAGCAATTTCATTAATGCCCGAACACCATAATAAACATTGATAAAGGTACAAAACTTATCATCACTTTGTACTGTTGCTAGGCCTTGCCATTTAGAAGAACCATGTCGAATATTGCCCGGATTATTATTTCTGATACCTCTTACGCCAGTGTTAACGTAATCGTCTTTAAAAACTGACATATTCACCCCTTTATAAACTTGATGACATTGCCCTTACTGACCAACAACGTTGTGCAGATCAGGATATTGGCAAAGATGTTGTAGATATCAGCGTGATAATTAGGATCGAAGTAAGCGCGAATAGGTACGCTTGAAGAATAAGCAAGAATGAGGAAAGCTAACCATCCACCTTTTTTACAGTGTTGTCTGCCGTCACGTTTAAAATAGAACACACGTAGAAATATGACGGTACAGATGATGGCATTAACAATAGTGAGCAATGTTTCGCATTTCATTGTTGCCCTCCTTGTTTCGGTATATCAGCCCTTCCGTATGCTTTTACGCTTAACTTAACCACAAGCAAAGCGGAAACAAAAGCACCTACGGCGTCGATATGTTCGATTTCGTATTGCTCAGGTTTCACACCGAAAAGGCCAGTAACAGAAATAAAGATAGTTGCTGCAGGGCTAAAGAATATAAGACCACAAACGAAGCTTAGAAAAGCCAATAGTGATCTACGTTTAAAGCTATATTCAGTAGCAGCAGTGGTAAAGAAGATGGCTCCCAACAGTGAACCCATAACAACTTCTGCTGGAAGTCCTGCGAAGTAACCAAGAAAAGCAGTTGTGCCGATCCCAGCTTTTGTATAGACATCTTCTTGCATGAGTGTAGTACCAGTGATTAATGAGTAATCATGATACTACACCACCAAAAAGATAACCAAAAATGCACATTTGGATTTACCAAAACATAATAATATAAAAATTTATTTTATGGATGAAATTATAGCCAAAATGTACAATATAGCATTTGGTATAACAGTCGAGATTTAAAAGTGGAAAAAAGAGTAAATTATATAGATTACATTAGAGCTTTTGCCTGTATTATGGTTGTGTTAATACATACATCTGCACCATATGTAAACAATAAAAATATTATAGGTGAATTAAGTTGGGAATTTGCAAATATTATTGATGCATTATCTCGACCCGCTGTTCCTCTTTTTTTTATGATGTCAGGGTATTTTTTCTTAAATGAAAAAAATATTAAGATGAAAAATATAATAAAAATATTTTCTAGCCTTATATTTTATAGTTTGATAGCGTGGGTTATATTATATATAAATGGAACACCATACGAAAAGTTAACCTTTATTGCGAAACCAGCATATTATCACTTATGGTTTTTTTATACTTTAATCCCAATATATTTGATTATAAGTGTAATAAAAGTTAGGGAATTAAAAACAACACATGTTATATTTGTTTTTTTTGTTTTGTTTTTCTTGCTTAACTCTAATGCAATAAGTATTTACAAGGAAATAAATGTAAACATAGTCAATAAATTTATGGTAAATGGCATATTCATTATGTATTTTTTATATACAATACTTGGTGGATGCTTGAGAAATACAAAAATTAAAGACACATTAATTAACAAGATATTACTTATTTCTATATTCATTATATCATCATTATTAGTAGCATACCTTACTCATAGTTTAAGTTTAACATCAAATAAAGTAAACACCATAATGTATAGTTACGTTAATCCATTGGTATTCATATCAGCATTATCATTATTTTTATTTATGATGCTAATATCAAGTAAACTAAAAGATAATATTATAATTAAAACAATATCAAAATATTCACTAGGTATTTATGGAATACATGCATTTGTGATATTTTATATAAACAAATACTTAAGTTTTAATAACAACAGTGTTATATATATACCTATTTATTTTACCTTAACAATGTTGATATCTATCATAGTGTCTTGCATGATAAAAAAAATAGATAAAAAAGGGTACATATCATAGTTAAAATATAAACAAACCTATTATTTAATAGGTTTGTTCTTTATCTTAATATTTGTTTAATTAAATTTGAATCCAGAAATTTCCATCATAAATAAAACAAATTACATCTCCAGATTCTGGTTGTTTAACTTTACTTCTAATGTTTCCAGTATTGTTTATTGTTGTATTTGATGCTCTAAATATTATTAATATTTTTTGCCCGACCTTCCCATTTAAAATATTTGACAATATAACCCCATCATCATTTATAATGTGATTTTCACTACCATATGCATCAATATAATTAGCACCTACATCTTTAAATTTAAAAATATTCTGAAATGAATTTGGATGTGTAGAGTTTCCAATTGTAGATACTCTATTTTTTGAAATGTCGAAACATATTGCATAACAATCATCATTGTCTTTTGGTATGTTAATCTCTAATTCAGGTGTAGTATTGACATCCCAGTTTTTAAAGTGAATAGAAGTGTTATACCCTTCTAGACTGACCATTTTTACCCCTTTGCTATAAAAAGTTGGGTTTCCACTCCTTCTGTTTTGATGTGAAAATAACAAGTTCCTACAATTCTTGATCGTGATACCATCTCCTATTCCACCACCTTGATCCAATGGGGTTCCTAATGCTATGTTAGTAATATTAAATCCTCTACAATTGTCAAAAATAAACTGTTTTCCACCCTTACCTTCATTTATTAATAATTGCCCAAAAACTCCAACTGAATTAATAAAGTGAAAGCTAGAACTATTTTTATTTCCATTAGTATTGTGTAACATTTTTAAATTACATCCGTGAAGCCTTCCCTTAATTAACGTGTGATACCCACCACGCCTTAATGCTGCATATATATTAGATATATCAGAGTAATGGATTCCACTTCCATCATCATTAGGATATTCAGAATAATCAAAACTAAGCACAATAGGATCGTACTTATGATTTATAGGTGTGCAATCTGCAGTTATGTTATCAATTTTACCATACTTAACATTCCCTTCCAATTTTATAAGCTCGTTGTGATATTCACATGACCCCAATATATATATATTTTTAAATTCAAAATTTCTAAATGTATTATCAAGAACATCTTGTAAATTTGATTTATTTTGTTGTTTGTAATATATAGCTTTAACATTAATTATATTTGCTAATTTTATTGTGAAATTTTTTAAAGATTGAAAGTTAATAGGACCTTTAATTTGTTCCCATTCAAAAGCACCACGATTTTCTGGGAAGTTAATAGATTGAATGAATCTGGTAGATAAAATACTATCTCCAACAATATTAATGACGTACCTTGGTATAACACTTGACTTTGGTAGTATTATTGGTTTATCTAAAAGATAATCCCCTCTGGGGAAATATAAGGTTATACCGTGATTATCTTCTCCTGTTATATATACACTTAGCATATTTATAATACTTTGAATTTGATCACTACATGGAATACTTCCACTAATATCTATATATTCATCAAAATCTAATATAGATACAACTGAATTACTTTGTGGTAATAAATAGCAAACTATTTCTTTATTTCCATCTAAAGAAGATACTATTATTTTTCTTTTATCTATATAAATAATCTCTCCATCTGCTCTATTTGACAACTTATATATCTGAATAGAGTCCTTAATTTCCAATCTGACATGTGTATGTTTAAATGATATATAATCACCTAATTTAATATATTCTGAAATATTTTCAGGGAATACACATCCTTTAATTAAATTATCTCTCATTTTAGACACTTGAATACTTAAAGATAAATTACCAATACTAATCCAAGCCCCTATGTTGACTCCTCCAGTATATTCAGGTGTGGAGTTAATAGGAACTAATTTAGGTAAATCACCATCCCAACGATAATATTCTCCATTACTTTCCCAATGTAACGCCTGATACCGTGTGGTTATCTCCGCACCTTTCTCAAAAGAATCAACAAGTACATAACCAAGCGAACCAGTTTCAGCAGGATCAAGTAATTGAGGATAACCTTCATTATCAAAGCCGAGCTGTTTATTTCTGCGTTGTTCAGCGGATGGTAATGTAGGTATAGGCTTATCCTTTACCCTTAATGTCTTACTATCAATATCCTTAATACTGTTATCAACGTAGTCTTTATTAGCACTATCACTGCCGAATTTAGGTGGTGCCAAATTAGCAATACGATTTCCTTTTGCATCATAGTAATTCGATAGATAGGTAGGCTTACGTAAGCTTAAAGAGAAAGTACCCAATGTCTTTTGAATTAACATTGTTAGATAATCAAAGGCATCTTCATGTACTTCAGCAAAGAATTTTCCTTGATTACGTAAGTCAGTTTCTTGTACAACGGGTAAATCACGTTCTAATAATATCTTCCAGCCTCGAGCTAAAGGTTTATTTAAAACCACCTTACCGCCATGATAAGAACCAGCCCCCACAATAGTGTAATCAGTGCCATTCTTTAATGTTGTTTCATTGCCGTCACTGTCAGCAACTACAACAATCAAATGTTTGCTTTCAAAGATACGGAAACGAAAATCAAAATCCGTTGTTACGCCATTACCTACATACTCTTCATGGCTTAGTTCAGTAGATACCGTCATTGCTCATCTCCTCTAGTGTTAATGAGGATATGATACGTTTAACTACAAAATATATCCATATTTGCAATAATGGTTATCAAATAGAAAATTAAATTAACCATTTAGATGAACATTTTAATGCATTTACATTATTATAGTTTGCGTAATTATTTTCATTAGTGAGGACTTTAGCCATGGAAAAGAAGTATGAATACCCTGCACCAGCTAACTATCCAGATGTAGTGAATACCGATAAAGGGATTGAAAAGTTAATTACAAAATCAAACCTTGAAGCACTTTTAACAAAGATGGAAAGCGATGGTCATGATGTATCAGCTCCACTTGTAGAACTGATAGCAATGAGAAACTTTATAGTTCAAAAGATGAGAGGCAATAAAAATATAATACCGTTAGTGGAATGTATTTTAGCTGAATTAAAGAAATGAGAACAATGCACCGCTTAAGCGGTGCTATTTATCAGTTTTTTTTCAACAATTCTATTATTTTATTCTCTACTTGTTCGAGTATTGATTTTAATCTTTTATTCTGTATTGGTGAGCGGTTAGCCATTGATATATAGTCATATTCTATATCACATATATTCAGGTTTTTTTCATCTGATGAGTTAGTATTTAATTTATTTTTATCTTCTATTAACAGTTCAATATATTTTTTATTAAAATTTGTTTTTTTTGATTCCCTTGTTGAAACATATAATCTAGCTATATATTTATATTCCTCCCACTCACTTTCAGTTAATACTTTAATAGAAGTGCCTTTTTTTATTAAACCATCCACTAATACATCAGGAAAAACACCATTTTTTTCAATAGTTTTTATAAAAATAACATCATAAAATTCCTTTTCTTTTTCATAAATATAATCAGGTGTTAATGTTGATTTATCAAAAATCAAATCTGATAATTGTATTAACGATTGATGAACAACACTCCCACTATAAAAAGTTGTAGGTTGATTTATTAACCCATAATTTCTCAAGATACTAAAGTTCATAGAGAAAAAATTAATACCTTTATTCGCAATTGAGTGCTCATAAGATTCATTGTTTTTATAGCCAACTAAATCATACTTACTAGATATATAATAGTATTTTATTAGTTCAATAGATGAATTCGTTAAATTCTTCAATATATATAAAAAATTTTTTCTATCTGATTCTGAATAATTTGTATTACTAATATTTAGTATTAAATTAATATAATAATTAATTTTATTATTTTCCAATTCTTTCATGACACAATTTATAATCATCTCAGCATACTCAGGGCCAAGAGCTTGTAACATCTGAGGGTTGTCTTTATAGTTAATGCCATAAAAAAATTCAACTAGCCTTAATACTTCACTCTCATCTAGGTATTCAATCAAATCACTTCTAAATTGCGTTATCTGTTTAACTCCAGGTATAAAAGATAGAGCCACTGTCCTTGTTTTTGATAAAAAAACACTAGTTTTTTTCTCTTTTTCCTTTTTAAAATATTCAATTAGCTTTTCTTTATTTTGCTCATTCTCTATTGACATATTAACATCTCATTGTATTAAATTTATCAGATAAAAATCTGACTAGTTTTCTTTTTTATTTTACCAAAGAGCCTCATTTGATATTCCTACTTCATCTGCTCCTCAACCTGATTCAATAATGGTGACAAATAAAACAAGTTTTGGAAAGGTAATAGTTTTCGTACAGATCGCACTTCTCTATCATCAAACTCACCGTTTAATACACCTGATGTGATGTTTTTAATATCACCACCAAGATCAAATGTAGGACCTAATAATGCACCAATCCCATTACGGCTTTGATAACGTGATGCTGGTGGACCACCAAACATGGCACTCATACCATAAGTACCACCGCTAAGGTTTTCCAATACGTTATTAGGCTCACCTAACCAGCCCATCATTCCTGACCAGTCTAAACCCTCTTTTACTAAGTTAGCCGGTTCGGTATTAATATCTCGTCCCGCCATTTTGGCCTTGAGAACATAGACTAGGGATCCAAGTGCAACCTGAAGCAATGCACCATAATAGAATGATGCATCACCTGATTGTATTCCTGAGACCAACGCTCTATTGTGAGTAGCAAAGAAGAAAGTTTTAAACTGCATAACTATCTTACCTAGTTCACTGCTCATCATTAATGGTGTATCACCAATGCCTGGTGTTATAACTGTAGTTCTGACATCTTTTAATACTGCTGCCTGAAATGTTTCACGCACAACACGATCATCCCACAAATGGCTATGCCCTGTTAACATGCCGTCTAAGTCTTCACCGTGTCGCTTAAACTGATCTGCTATACGCTTTAGCATTGATTCATCGATACCAATATGAGCCAGTTTCTTTATTTCTCGTTTACTTAACGAACCACCAGCATCTAAAGTGTTTGCTGCTTTCAGTACCTTAGATTGAGTAATAAGCCCAGACCACATTTTCATAGTATCGGTGTATTGGTTCATCAACGTAAGGTTGCCAAATTTCTGTGACGACCATTGTAACCCACGCTCTAAATAGCTACGTCTACTGTATGGATCGCTAAGGTCAGCAATCACCTTAGAACGACTGGATAATACATATTCAAGACCAATACCCATTTCACGTAAATCAGCTTTAGCAATACGCATAGCACCGATATCAGTTAGCATCTTACCCAATGGTTTTAACGCACTACGTAAGCCGTGTTGCATAATCGGACGAGCCATATCAGGTAACGATGATATTGTCATGCCACCTAATAAACGTAAGAAGTTAACGTGACGAGCCACACGACCAGCACGAACAAAGAAACTAGATGGATCTTTAGGTGCGCCATAAGTTCCTAATAGACGATCACGCATAGCGCGAATATCACGTAAATCAGCTTCTCTTCGTGCTTCTAATCGACTGCGTTCTTTAGGTGTGGTTGCATCAGCAATAAGTTGGTTATATTCCTCTGTAATCGCTTTGATTTGATTATCCATATCAACACGGCCAAATTTAGCCGTGAGTTCAATTTCAGGCGCAACTTGGCGAATATAGTTTTCCATCACATAGTTAACATCTGATTCGAGATAGTCTTTAATGCGTTCATCAGGAATGTTTAGGGTTCTATCTTTTGTAAAACCAGCACGTTTAACTAACCCATCAGGGATCAGTTCACTAGGTACAATGCCAGATGGTGCACCGATAATTTTATTAACGATATCATCTGCTGCCGCATCTAACTCTTCGCGCTCTAAAGGTGTCATGCGATTTAATGCTGATTGCCTAATTCTGTCATGGCGAGTTAATGAATTTGCAGTTCGTGTTAAACGACGATGTTCATTTCTAAACTTGAGAGGGTTATCAAGAATATCTACGCTACGTTGTAACGCAGGCAATTTATTCTCAGCATCATTAATACGCTGTAATTTTCTTTGTAATGTTGCTTGTCTTCTTGTTTGTGTTTTATTTAGCTTAGCAAGGTTAGATAGTGAATTTAGCTCAACTTCTACTGCACTCTTTTCATTAATGATTTTTTGATATTTATTAATATCATCCATCAACAAGGATTTTTTACCTGACCAACTCTCAGCCTCTTTAATTTCAAGCCCTAAACGTTCAGCTTGTGGTGAAGCGTTACGTGCTTTATCAATACCAATTTCAGCACGATCAAGACTACCTTTGGCTTTATTTATCGAGGTTTGATTAATCTCTTCTAACCAGTCAGCAATGATTTTCTTAAATTCAGTACGATCATTTAAAATTTTGTCGAATTTATAAATACGAGGGAAGTAGCTTTGTGCTGTTGTCACCTTTACACCTTCACGTAAGATCCCTAATTCAACCATTCTATCTTTAGTTGCTTCGACAATAGGTCTAATAGAACGTGCCGCCTCTGCCACTTGTGGTATCGCATGAGTATCACCATTGCGCATAGCATCACCAACAGCCTCACTAAATTGGTAATAGCTCATATCACGGCCACCAGATTGACGATACTGTTTAAAGTGATCTTTCGTTGATTCTACTTGTTTATAAACGAGAGTTTCATAACCTCTCACTTTTGTTTCAACAGCGGTAAATGTCGCAATACCTTCTTCATTTTTAGCAAAGGTAAAGTTATTTTCTGTGAGTTGTTGGTTAATTTGGCGTGCTGTTTTAGAGGGTGATTGAGCAACACGGCCAACAGGGCTAACATTCATCGTACGATTAATAAATGATGGCCCTTTTAAGGTTTCTTGTTCTAATGTGGTGTTAGGTACTTCCATTGCACCAACACTAGAATTATCAGGAATATTATTTGGGATATTTTGTTGCCCTGATTGTTGTTCTCCAATTAAATCATTTCTTACTTTTGTTACCAATTCACCCCGGTTTTTTACTAACTGTGCGGCTGACCCTAAGGTTCCACCGATCATGGCATCAAGTGTAATGTTAATTGCACTTTCAGTTAATGTTCGTGTTTCTTGGGTACTATGTAATGCCATTTCAGAAGCTACGCCCCCAGCAGTATTTGCCAATGCAAACTTACCTGCTGTTGCACCAACACTACCGCCTTTTACTATTGCACCACCTGGTATCATCATTGCAGCAACATTAATTGGATCAATAACCCCCATAGCAATACTACTCACAACACCAGCACCGCCAGCATCTGCTAACATTTTCTTATCGTTACGCTCACGATCAATGCGTTGTTTTATTGCAGCAGTTTCTTGAGGAGAGTTTGAATGAATAAAGGAATCAGCATAATCTTCATAGCCTGAAAGCGTTAATTCATCTTCAAATGGATTATAGCCTTCTACATCTTCAAATTGATTAAAAGGTGCAGTAGCAATCAAACTACCCACTGAGTTATCGATACGAAACGCCGCATCACGTAATTCTTTAGTTTGCCGTCTATCATCAAGCGGATTAATAGGGTCATACCAAGACGGTGAAACATTATCACCATAAGTAGGTTCAGGTTGCTGAACAGCATTAATATCCGCAGATAAAACATCATCAGGTTGTTGTTCGTAAATAGGCATCAGTTTTTATCCCAAGAAAAATAATTATTGAATTTATTTACTCGCTCATTGTGAGCTTCTTTATATTGCTCACGGATATTTTGACGACGTTCATCAAATTCTGAGCGTGATTTATCCAATGCTTCTTCTCGTTCCCTTTTATTCTGTGCTTCCTTAACGATTTGCTGACGTTTTTCCATTACCTCTTTGTACATTGGTGATGATGACTGTTCTGGTTTAAAGCGAATAGGCAAGCCGTTATCTCCCGTGTATGGACGATAAATAGGGATATCATCACTACCGGTTTGTTTTATCATTATGCCGTAGCTGTAATCTCTTGGTGTCACTGCATCAGAGACAATAACGATTTCAGTGCTAGAAGAAGCACCACCAAATGACTTAGACATTAATTGCTTTTTCTCTTCCTCCCATTGGCCGGCGATCCAGTTTCCAGCACCTGATTCATTAATACCGTATACAGCTTCTGGCGCATAACGCATAACTTCTTCACTGCCATTAATATTTGATACTGCCCATGTTCTTTTAATTTGAGCGTTAGTCATTTTCTTGGCTAGTTCTGCATCACCGCCTGTTTCAGCAAAGTTAGCGTCATACAACGTTTGATAGTCACGTAAGTAAGCACCATTTTGAGTGCCAGGCTTACTGACGTTTGGTGAAGAAAATGGTTTATACCAAGGGTAAAAATCATTGATATTAGATTGCGCCGCTTTATCTCTATCCTTGATATATCCTTTATCCCTGATTTGAGAAGCGATCATTTGCTTAGTGCGCTCATCTTGTTCAAATGTCGTCTTAAATGCAGTTTCTACCGCTTTCTCATCAGGCATACCAGCTCGACTTAAACTATATACTTTTGAGTAATACGCCATTGTGCTTGATGGAATATCCGTAGCTGATGCCGGATTGTTATCAAATATCTGCCCATACATTTTCGCGATAGGAAGAACAACTTCAGGATCTTTAGATGTTGCCCCCATATTCAATACAGACTTAACTTGTGATGGGATAATCCCTGTTCTTGCTGTAAGTTCAGCAACGGCATTTAAGCTATTAGCATCACGTAAATTAAAGCTCTGCTGAATATGTTTTTCAAAGTAATCATCTGCTGCCTGCTGATTATTCTTATCGTTAGGATCAAGCGGAAAGTTATTTTGAATGGAAAGCTGTAATCGGTTAGCTGCAAACTGTTTATCTTGTTCCTTGATGTTCCCTTCAACGAACTTACCAAATTTCTCCCAACGTTGAATTTTGCTTTCGTAGTTTGCTTCACCCGTTTGAGGTCTAATTTGTGATAACAAATCTTGCTGTGCTTGTGGAGACATCTCTTTAGCTGCTGACATAAAACCAGCATAACGTTTAGCTTCTTGCATATCGGCAGACATGGCTGAACCTTTGTCATAGCCAAACGCAGAGATTAATTCATCATGAGTAGGCGCATTAGGCGCTTCAAGCCCTCTTTCCCATGCTGCGTAAGAGTCCGCTACACGAGTACCAAGTTGTTGCTGTAACTCACCTTGTTTTTGCTTACGTAGCTGTTCTGCTTGTCGTAAATATTTTGCTTGGTAAGCTTCATCTAAGGCATCGAAAGCGGCAGATCCGGTTAATAGTTTTGGAGCTTCTGATGTCGCTTGTAATTCAACAAAACCAAGTGCTGACTGTATGCCTGTTGCTATCTGCTCATCAGTGTAATTAACACGGTTACGCCCATTTTCCTTATACATTATCGCTGTCGATAAATGCGTTAAGGTATCTAAATTCGTTAAATCTAATGGTTGATTAGGTGCAACACCAAGGTAATCAGATACATACTCAATGTATGCCTGAGTATCATTATTATCTTCTGGTGGTGCCCAGCGATTAATGATCTGCTCTGGTGTAACAAAACCTTGTCGAGCATAAGAAAGTAGATTTTTACCTAATGCTCTAATACCGTGCTCAGGTGTGGCAAACTTAGCAAATGCACCATCATCACCGGTTTGCCCTACCCATTTATTACTAGATATACGAATATTACCTGGGTTGTTGTTTCTAACACCTCTTGTATCACCGTTACTAGGTGTATACATATTCTCTTGCTGTTTATGCAGATTATCAGCGTAAGCAGTAGCATCTTCAGGGTTATCAAAAATCCCTAAGTGCTTACCTGTTTGCTCGTATAACGCAATAGCTTCATCATCAGATAACAGCTTACCATCGTCACTTACGGTAGGTATTAGCACTTCGCCATCATCGGTACCAATAGAAATCGTTCTTACTGTACTAATTGAGCCGTCTTCGTTTTTAACTGTTGGCCTATTGAGTAAATTAATATTTCCCTGTTGGGTCATTCCTTTAACTTTACCAACAGTACCACCATAGAACGCATTATTTCTGGTAGCACCACCAAGGCTTGAAGGTTCTCCATTTCGCTCCAAGAACCCCATATAATCAGCACCGAGTTGGTTTTCAATCGCTTTACGTGCAGTCGCTACTTTGAATTCTTGTTTCTTGGCGAGGATCTGCTCTTCACCCCAACCGTGTGATAATCCAAACTCTTCTATTTGCTGAAACACTTGTTTATGTGCAGAAATATAAGCCTGATTATCGCCGTACATTGATGCGGCAGACTCTGCATTTAATGTTAACGTTGATTGAAACTGATCTTGTTCATAAGCTTTGATTTGCCCCATCTCATGACGATTAGCTTGTGATGCAAACTGAACACCCATTTCTTGCGCTTGTTGCATAAAGCTTTGTCGCACAATATCGTCAGGTAATGTTGATGATATTTCACCAGCATAATCACGAAATGACTGCTCATACTCAGACGCTTTGCCAATCGCATTTTTACCTTGCTGAGAAAGTAATCCATTTTGCGGATCGGTCATCAGTTCATTGGCTTTCTTTCGTAGCTGTAATGCGGCATCTTGCGCCAGTGCAACATTGGCTCTTTGTTTTGCTTCTGCAAATAAACCAACATATTGCTCACCAACACGACCAAAGCCAGCGCCAAAAGTATCAGGTGATGATTGAACAGAAAACCCATTATTCGGTAACTGCCCAGGCATAACCGTTCTATTATCGTATGTAGGAACCTTTGGCATAATTAAAATCCTTTTGGTGCTTTAGCAAATGTCTTACCCGCTTTCGCGGCACCTGAGCCACCACCACCGAACGGACTCCATGTACCACCAGCCAACTGATACGCGCCATAAGCTTGAATAGGGGCTGTTAATAACGTTGTCATTGCACCCATATTGCCTGAGCGTCTTGCCATTTTTGCATTAAGGCGATCATTCTCAGCTTGCATACGATAGCCATACGCTTCACGAGAAGCGTTATTTACCATAGTTAACGCATCGAGCTCACCCATTGCGGCAGTATCACCCAAAATATCTAAAGCACCCGCAGTACTTAAATCAATGCCACTGGCTGACATTGTTGCCGCCTGTGTGCCGGCTAATTGGCGAGTACGTCTACGCTGTTCTTGTGCCTGAGCATTTCCTTTATTAATTGCATCAAGTGCAGCATCTTCATTAATTTTGGCGTTTTGATTGGCCACTGATGCTTGAAATTTACCATCGGTATATTGTCCGTATGCTTGCAATGCAGAAGTACCAATTACTGCTGCCGCTAATGTTGTTGGTTCACACATTATTTAGCCCTCAATGTAAAACGATGGAAAGGTAACTGAAGTAAACCTGCTGGCTTTGCTTCTTCAATCTGAAACC
Organism: Proteus sp. G2674; assembly: GCF_009915195.1. NCBI lineage: Bacteria > Pseudomonadati > Pseudomonadota > Gammaproteobacteria > Enterobacterales > Morganellaceae > Proteus > Proteus sp. G2674. Next base: position 42,553 of record NZ_JAABLS010000039.1, on the reverse strand, counting down.
CCAACCAATGGAGCCAAGCCTTAGCAATATGATTACGTTCATCGACATAATTCATCAGTGTTGGGTATTGCCCTAACATCTGTTTTAAGATGGGTTTACAGCGTCGTAGAAAGGTTTTCTGGTGTTGCTCTAATAAGTCAGTTCCCACCAACCAAGGAACACCTAAACCAGTCAGTAATGAGCCAGAAGCAACACCAAAAATAGTCATCACCTCCTCATTAATAATGCCGGCATAGGCTTTAGTAGAAACAGATAAGCCATGTCGTAATACCTGTTCAGGTGTTTGCATTGACATAGCGTAGAACTCATCAACATCAGCTTGTCTTACATGTGGCAATAAACGAACAATATGTTCATGAGTAGCAGGAATAATTTGTACATGATGTTTTTTCATATTAGAAACCACCAGCATCAATACGCGGAATGACAGATAGCACCGCTAAAGGTAACGGATCAACCTGTCTAATAAAGACACGTCCGTTTTTGCTCCAATCTGCATCTAAATTAATTTCAACAATACCTGTGGCATCATCAACAGGATTGTCGTAAAACTCGAATTGACGTTGAGGATACTCATATAACCGTTCTTTTTCAGTACCAGCCCAAATACCCCGACTACTATTTACAATTAAGCTGGCAACCTTAATAAGCTTCTTCTTATCAAGTAACGTTTCTTGCCCATTGATATGGATATCAAGCGTTTCTAATTCGCTGGTAATAGGTAATCCGATATGCACTACGGATGATGGCGTATCAATCTCTACTGCACCATTGGTGACAATAGCCTGCGGTGAAACATTAGCATCAGAAAGAATATTAACCGTCTTACCTTCAAGATGATTTAAGCCAGCAAAGCGATAGCGGGCAATGCTCCATTCAGTCGTTGGCGTATTTTGTAATGCTGGTGGAATATTGCGATTAGCAGAAATAACCACTTGATTTGCAGATACATATTGAACAATCTTACAGCGAAGCTCTTTATGTTCATTATCTTCAAAATAAGGAATATTGACGGCACTACCAATATCAGAAGCACTAAAGACCGGATTGCCTGAAATCACTAATTGATAGTTTTCTTGATAGTTCCACTCACCCGATCCACCCGTGATGGTTGCTGTTTTTGATATATCAGTATTTCTACCGTCATAACTTAAGCCTGAATCCACAAAGAAAGCATCTTCTGTACGAGTAAATAAACGGCTAGCCAAGCGCTCTACATACCGAACCTGTTTGCCGTTTACTGTACGCTGAACAATAAAATAGGCTGAATCTTCATTGCCTTCACTGATCGAACACGTTGACTCAAATTTCCCTTCTGTCGATTGTGGTGCCCATGCAAATACTTGTTGTTCTCTTAAATAGGTTAAAGCCAGCATTAACCCATCGTCACGTATGCACCATGCAATAGAATATGGAACCGTAGTAAATGACCAATCAACAATACGATGACGTTGAAATAGGTGATTTGCCAACATAGTTAAGTCAGTGCCTTGGTACCCATCCACATCAAAGGAGTACGATAAATCACGCACAGCACTACCTTTCTCTTGTATATAAAGCGCAATGTTCGCAACAGAGATTGGCGGTAAATCACTTGAACCGTTAGCACCTTGTGATGACATTGAAAAACTGGAAGGTGTAAGCACTTTGTTCTGATCGCCTGTTATTTGATATTCACCGCCTGAGGTCAATGCCACCAGCGAACCGACATCAATCAAATGGCGAATTTCATTAACTTGACGACCTGCATACGTGTAGATAATGCGATCATCATCCTGAATAGGATTATTGCGACCAAAGTCTTTATAGTCACCGCTACGACTGGCCCATATCGTTTGTGGATAGGCACGAGAGCCAGCAAAGAATAAACGTTGTTGATAATAAACAACGGTGCTTGGATAACCATCAACATCATTCCACACTGCACGCGCCCATTTATGGCTGGCGTTGTCTTCACCAACAGCATTGGATGGAATATAAGAGATCACCTTTCCTGTGGCTGTTTTGCCATCTTCACTAACAGTTTCAATTTTTACGATACCAAAACCACTATGCAGATATTCCCACTGTATCCCTGTATCACCACCCCAACCATCCCAGCTCATTCCTTCCGTGTGTGACGGTCTTAGTGTTCCTGTTTTACCGCCACTATTGGCACGATAGTAGTTACTATCAGCACGACGTTGATCATTGAGGTTGGTTGTTTTATCTGTCTCCCATACAGGAACCGCATCAATATCACGTTGCTCTAAATAGAACTGCTTACCTATTTGCTCGGTACCAAAAATATCATGCGTAGACGTTAACGTAATTTGCCCCGTGCTTGCACTAGCATAAACTTTCATTGCCTTATCGGTATTGATATCTTCAAAGGGGCCGTTCTTGGTTTCAACGGAGACTAACTTCCAATCATCATGATCGTAACGCTGTAACTCCATTGGTGGATAATCAGTATGAACAATCGTCATAACATCGGCTGATTGCGTATACTTCAAATCAAACAAATCAGCTTCTTTATAAGGTGTAGATAATTCAAACACTTCGCCTTTATGTTCACCATCAGCATAGAGAACCTGCCCACCATCTTTAAATACGCGAATATAACGATCACCAAACTCTAACGCGTAGGTTTGTACGGTGCTGAATTGGAAAGGAATAAGGCGAGACTTCTTATTTTGATACTTTGTTTCAGCAATAAATCGTGTGCCTGGTCTATTCTCAACACCACCATATTGACGAACAATAAAGTTATGGCACTTTCGCAGTGCTGTTGAATACTTTGCAAGATCAACACGTCCATATAGGCTTGGTGCAATTTCACCGCCTGAAAAACTAGGTTGAATAAGACTAAATGGCATTATGACAACCTCGCTTGTGTGAATTCATCCATATAATCAATTGGCTCTGCTGACTCACTTAATGAATGTGCAGCCGCACTTTTAATAACACCTTGATAAATTTGTAATGCCTCACCATCAATCCCCGCATTTGATGCCAATGGACGAGCCAATTCAGCCGCTAAACGCCATGCAAGCGCATCTTTAAATAACGCATCAAACATATTGACGTCAGTAATACGCGCAACATACTCAAGCCATGCACTAGGATGATCAGTAAAAATTAATCGACCAGTACCGTTTTCATCTGAACCAACATGAAAATGGATTGCCATATCTGGTCTACGGTACTTTTGATGAGGTTCGACAATGCCAATGGCTTTTAGGCAATCATTAGGATAGCGATAGGCATACGCCCAATTAGGCGGGGGATTATTTGTATTGGCTAATGCCACCTTTTTAGTTGCAAAGTTCCAAGGAAAATCGGCAAGCACACTATCACGGCATTGCGCATAATGAAGGTTGCATTGAACAGCTTCTTTGCTGGCTTCGGTCATACTATTAATCGAACGGCTATTACCAATGCGACTTAATGCAATATTGCAAATTTCAATTTCTGAGGCCATTACTCACCTCCATCAAAAAGAACATCTGCCGTTGATTTTGTGTCGCCTACACCTAGAGCCAGATCGGTTATTTGTAACTCTACATATACTGACTTCTTACCTTCACGTTCATTAATAGATTTAGACAGTATTTTGGCAACAGCAGACAGCTCAATACTTTCACCAACATCAGGAATAGAAACGCCTAATTTTTCTATTGTGTCGTTTTCAAGTGAAATACGTAGCCCGTATGGATATTCTTCACGAGTTTCTTTTTCACCTTTGGCATTTTCATAAGTTTCTGTGCTGGTTTTTAGATTGGTTAGTTTCATTGGATATCTCTCGGCTCAGGTAGAAAATAAAAAAGGGGCTTTCGCCCCCTTTATCATCGGGGGTTAAACCCCAAGTTCTTTCCGCTTTTCATCTATTGCGGTGCGCATTTTATCTGCGCCCATATTGTGATGAGGTGCTTTACCAAATAGCTGGGTATATTGCTCACGAAGCGCATCAAGGCTTGAGTCAATCGCCACACCTGAACCGCTTACAGCAATATTACTTACGCCTTCACCAGTATTATCACCAGCCCCATCAGCCACACTATGAGTATTAAGTCGAGCATCAGCGCCACCAATTAACGCTAAGTTATCGCCAGCTATACCGTCGTACTCAACCTCTTCACCGATTTCAAGTAGACGCCCAGCGATAAATGATTTTTTTAAAACCTTATATCGTGACATGTCACACCTTATTGAGTTACAGCATCGTAAATAGGATGAGCATCAACAGTTAGGTTAATGCCCGCAGTGAACTTACCCGCCGTTAATGGACCTTCTGCAACAACATATTGCAGGCGCAGGTACTTCAGAACGCCTTGAGGTACTTTCGCCACAATACGTTTACCTGCATTTAAATCAGCGATTGGTATTGCCACAGATTCAAAGATAGATTTAGCATCAGAGAATTTATCGTCTGTCGCGGTTTCTAACTTGATTTGAACAGTCGCTTCACCTGATGCTTTAGCCTGTTCAGTCACTTGTGCAAACAGCTCTAATGGCTCACCAATACCGATATCACGAAATGCACCATGCACTGGCGTTAAGTCGATAATTTGCTTACTTACAGCAGATGCAGTAACAGCCTGATCCAGTGAAAAAAGCGTTTCTTTATCTAAAATCATTTTGACTATCTCCAAATAAATGAAAGTTAGCGGAGCCGTTAAACGACACCGCAATAACTTATTTCACCTGATCTTCAGTCGTTAAGATGGCATCAACACGGCGAACAGGAATTTCATCGAATGAAACAACTTTCTTACCTGCCACTTCTGCCATAGAAATATTGACGTTTTTACTGTTTTTAATTTGGCGACGCATCCAGCTACGAATTTGCTGGTTACAATAAAAAACAGGACGCCCCATAGAGAGGTTAGGGATCTTCTCAATTGCTTGAATAAACAAGTCTGGCAAATCGAGTGTGTCCGCTTTTTCTGGATCTTTACCAATTTTGGATAAATCAATATTGGCGATACGGACAACATAACGCCAGTCACGAACTGAGATACCATTTTTCCATTGAAAGTGAGTACGAAAGCCTTGGTATTTCCCTTTGTTCTCATCTTCTAAAGTAACTTCACCTAAATGGTTTTGTTCTAAACCTGCTTTAGAACCTTTAGGGAAAATACCGTGGACCGTGTTTTCTCCCCATACCACTAACCACACAGACGTTAAATTACTGCCAGTACCACCAGCATCAATGATGTTGACTGCATTCTTTGCTTTCATATCGTTAAAGCGTGCAGCTAAACCCGTAAAGCGCTGAGGATGAACCGTAGCATCACCATAAATAACTGTTTCAGCCATTTGCTGGTTCATTGACTCTAAGAATGCAATTGATTCAGACAATAGAAATTCATTCTTTTGTCCGTTCAAATTAGCAAGATCTTTATCAACTTCAGAATAGGTTTCAAGCATACCAATCGCATCAGTAACCTGTGCTGTAGTTGATTTGCTTGGTGGTACACCATAATTAAGCAAACGCCATGTTGCTGACGGCAGACCTGTACGAACAGTTGTACGGTGACCCGTTGGTAAGTTACCTTCAACGAAAACCATATCATCAAGAATTTCATTAGACTGATTCAGCAATTCGACGATCTTCGCTTGCTTGCTGTCAGGGCCTTGTCGTTTAGCCCAATCAACGAGAGTTAAAGCAGGCATGTTATTTCCTCTTTGTTATCCAAATAAAACATCAGCAGCACTTTTACTGCCGTTACTGTTGCCAGTGACAAGACCGTCCTCTGACATTGCTTTGCCTATCTTGGCAAAAGCCCGAATAATCTCTGGGTGATTACCTAACCCTGTTTCTGTTAAATACAATTTCAAATCATCAGAACCATAGGTATCTAATACCTTTTGTGCTGCACCAATAGACTCATTTGATCCTAATTCTTCATCTGCTTTAACAGTTTTAACCCATTGCTCAGTCTGCTTTTGCCAACCATCATTGATTTGTTTCTGAATAGCAGGCATGATTTTAGAGCCATAAACATCAACCAGTTTTTGCGCTTGTTCGTTGTTTAAATTCAGCTCACGAGCAATCGGCTCAAAGACTTCTAATGCACCTTTATCAAGCTCTTGCCCTTCTTCTGGTGCTTTAAATTCATACTTTTCAGGCGCACCTACATCTGATTTATTGGCATCATTTTTCTTATCATCCGGCTTGCCCTGCTCTCCACCATTTTCTTTTTCAGTGCTTTTAGTAGGATCATCACTATTTGCTGGTGGCTCATTTTTATCTGTTGCTGATGTTTCTTGAGTAGGTTCCGTTGCTGTACCGCCACCGCCTTCACCTCCCTCGCTGTGTTGCTCTTTATACAAACGACGCATAATTAATTTCTGCCATAAGTTCATGACTGTTTCTCCCGTTGTTAAACGCTTGGTGTAGCTGCTTCATTTGCCATTTGCGCATAAAGCTCAGGGCAAACTTGGTGTAATTGATTGAAAACTTTTAACCCATAGTTACGCTCGCCCTCTCTAAATGCCATTGCATAGGGATCATTAGAAAAAGAGCTACGAAATACGCCAGAGTCAGAAATCAAACGCCAAATAACAGCACGCCCAGCTTCTGTGGACATAACCTCTTTTAGCTGTTGTTCCTCTTTCTCTTGCCTATTTTTTTGTTGAATATCGTATTCAGTGCGAGCAATTCTCTCGTCTTCATACGCATCGAATGGATGTGTCATTGAGCACCTCCACCAGCCATAGCGGACAAGGCACTATCATTATCAAGATTGGTATCACTGAGGGTTTTAGCACCATCAATAGCGGACTGCGCCATTTGCATCTGAGCCATTTGTTGTTGCTGTGCTTGTCGTTGTTGACGTATGGCTTGTACTTGCTCATTGGTTGCAACGATAGTTGGAGAAACACCAATTGCTGATGCATAGTTATCAATGGCATCATCAGCATTAAGCTTATCAAGGGCTTCAGACTTAACTTTTGCCAGATTGCCAACAAAGCCAGCAAAGCGTTCGATACTGCCAACACCAATCGATTTCTGTGCCTGAGCCATTACAGAAATGTACTCAACCTTTAGATCCATTCCCTGCATTTCATCAGGCGCAATGGGAAGTAAATTTTTGTTTACCAAGATTGAGAAAGTGCGATTAATCAGCTTGTCGAGTAACTCAGAATCAAGACGCTGGAGAACAGGCCCTAATTGCAATAGCTTCTCTTCTCGCATCTCAACAACGGCTTCAATCGGCATAGAGCGCGTATTCACCATTTGCATCATGCGGAACAAATCAACAAAGTAAGCTGTATCAATCAGTTGACGGGTATCTTGAACATCTTCAAGTAGTGCTTTCAATGCTACGGGTTGAACATCAAAAATCGTTTGAATTTTATTAGTAGGATTTGCCTCATCAAGATAGTTAATGCCTCCGGGTATGGTATTTACCCGTTGGTTTTTTAATGAGGCTGGCACTTGTAAAGGTGGATTAGTCAGCTTATCAATCATCTGCGCTTTACGCTTTTGCATTAATTGAAGTGCTTTAGTACCACCTAACGCCAACATACCAGGGCAAGATGAACCGTAAACATCTTCACCATTGACTTCCCAACGTGGCGCCATGATAGGAAATTCATCATAGCCAGACTCACGTAACACTTTCTCGTGATCACCCGCCACTTCAAGATAAACGGATTTAAAAGGCTTGTGCTTCGCCTCTAACTTTCCTGTTTGTCGTTCAAGGTTTGGATATACGGCATGAACCACTTCAACCCATTGGCTGTACTGGCTTGAATTCCACATTGATTTAACAGTGTCGCTAATGCTATCAATCCCGAACTCCATTACCAACTGGCGAACGGTCATCGTAAATTTGCGATAGCAAACATCAACACTCAGGCTTGGGCTATTCGCAATGTAGTAACTGCCAAGAGGGAAATGAACGGTACGGATAATACGCTGGCTATCTTCAACAACCGCCATTGCTGCAGTGCCAAAGGTACCTAAATCCCCATACATCAACGGTAATGACTGATAGAGATTAGAACGATTGAACACTTCGTTCATACGCTGTTCTGTGGTTTCTAGCCAAAGTTTTACAGGGCCATAATCCATTAAATCAGGATCAGGTGTCGCTAAACGAAACCAAGGACGAGCAGGACTTGTAATGCCTGACATCATGCCACTGGAAAGCACCGATGAAGCCAAAGACGCCGTAGGGTCAATGATCTTACTATTACGGCGATCACCTCGATTAACATCAGACGCAGTAAAGCGCGTACTACGAGGACGAGTGAAATCTGACAATTCACGCCAATGCGGTTCAAATGAGCTACGCTCTGTTTCCAACTGATTAAGTTGTTGCAGTAGCTGTTGTTTCAATGGCGTTGACATAGTCACCCCTTATTGACCAAGTAAGGTTTTACCGCTGGTGGATGCTGAACTTGTCGCACCCTGAGCACCAGTTAGTAACGTAGACTTACGACCTGCGGCTGCACGGCGACGACGCATTTCATCATCACGACTACCCGTTACTGCCGCATCTTGTTCTTGAGGTGCTGCCTGAACAGCAGGAGGAGTTGTAATTTTTGGAGTATTGCCAAATGGATTACACATATCGACACACCTTTATAATTAACCAATATTGCATATTAAATTAATAATACATGTTATTTGACAATATTGAAAATTATAACTACCATTTTGGTTATGCAATGCCACTGCATTTTTTCTCGGTATTGTTACCACGACAGCGTGCTTTACCTTAGGACTGTTTGCCCTCTACTCCAGAGGGCTTTTTTTATGCGAATGGATCGTAATCTGAATTGCTGACATTAACGCCAGAATGAGGTGAGGAGTAATTTCTATCTATTTTGGTGACTGGATACGCGAACGTCAGTGCTAGTGCATCACCTTTACCCGGTGAACGACCAAGACGCTTTTTAATTTCTGTTTTATCTTCTAGTACAATCTTGCTATCGATAACACGAACCTTGTATTCACCACATGACAAATCATCTGCGGTTTCCTGATCATCAATAGCCCCACCAATTTTTAACCATGTCTTAACGCTGTTATACATTTCACCGCGTTTGTTCAGCATTTGTGGATCTGTTGATGCACCACCAAACTTAACTAAACGCCACACGCGCCCCCAACTTGTTCCAATTGAGTGAATGCCGGTACCATATCCAAAGTCGATATGAACAGCATCAGCCTTGTATTGATCTTCAAAGTCAGCAATACGCTTTGCCATAACAACATCGTCAGTTGTTTTAAAGCCCGTCCACAAGCACTTACTAAATAAACCTTGGCGTAGATAAATGACTGCATCATCAATACCAGAATAGGCAGGGTCAACACCAATAATTACGGGCGCATGAGCAACTTCAGCTTGTGTGACAATGCGTTTCATGGCTTCATCGGTTAAACCTGTTGGAATAAACTGTAGTTCTGATGCTGACGGGAACACACCACGAACACGAACTTTAAAGAAGTCGCTATCTTCGCCGTAGTCCTCTTCCCAATTTTTAATCTGCTCTTTGTTGCTACCTTCAACGGTACGGCTATCAATCTGCTTGGTGTTCCAACGATGTTTAAACTTACGAAAGCACTCACGAAAGCGCCCTGTGTTACGGGTTGGGTTACCAAATGCTATCCAAATGATTTCGGTACCTTCATCCGTTAACGCCCCTTCTGCAACTTCCCATACCAGATCAGCAATGTTAGACGCTTCATCAAACACGAGGATAATACGCTTGCCTTTGTTGTGAAGCCCTGCAAATGCCTCCGTGTTGTTCTCTGACCAAGGTACCGCATCAGCACGCCAAGCATTAGCATGATTAGGATCGTTTGAGTAGATAGCTGTCTTAGTGCAAGTAAACCAATTATTAGTCAGTGATAGCCGTTGCCACTTCGCTATTTCTGGCCACGTTTTAGTGCGTAGTTGATTTTCGGTGTTAGCAGTGACGACTACCTTACAATCTTCGCAGGTATCCATACCCCACTTGATGATCATTGAAATAAATGCAGATTTACCGATGCCGTGGCCAGAAGCACGAGCAAGTAATAATGGCTGGTGGCGTGTCTTTGGATTGCGTAGATGTTCACCGATTTCATTTAATGCTTCGGCTTGCCACTGACGAGGGCCATTGTATTCTTCAAGCTCTCCACCAGCTTCACCCCACGGAAATGCGTAATACGCATAACCTAATGGATCATGCGTAAATGATGCGATATCTTCAATGAGTTGTTCTTCTGGTGACTTCTGCAAAGCTTCTAACATTACTCAACGCTCCCTTGCTGAGCACGTTTACGAGCAGATGCCAACTTATCAGCCAATGATACGTTTACATCGACCTGTACTCTGTCTCTAAAGGCATTGATATCAACGTGCTTACCAATCAGTTCAAGCACCTTGATTTTATCCAGCAACTTCACTTTTTTAATGCGTGTATCACCGTCTATATCGATGATATCGAAAGCAGCAACACTTTTACGCCAAATAGGTGACCATTCAGATATTGGTTTAATATCGCCTTTCTCATTAAGAATATCGGCAATATCTGCATCAAGCATATCAACCAAGCGTTTGAGTACATTGTCAGCACTCATCTTGGTTCGCTTATTGCGCTGTTGCATAAGTTGTGCGATACGCTCTTGAATACGGGGATCAGCCATTAGCTGTGATGCGCGCTTGCAAGCACTGCCAGAAGCATATCCAGCAGAGATTGCAGCATCAGTTTGATTATCGGGGGATTTGATATATTCCTGACAGAAACGTTCCATCTTGTCGTTGATAGGCATTGGCTGTCGTGCAGGTTTCTTTCTTGGTCTTTTGATAGTCATAATCATCACCTCTTTGGTTATTATGGCTATTCAAAATATAACATTCAAATCTAATTAGGTATTAATACACCAATTTAAAACCCCAGTATTTGAGGGAATTAAAATAGAAATGAACACCCGACGGCTATCTGGTTGACAAAATCGCGTCAACCAAATTTCTATTTTGCTATCGTTCTGTCAACCAAGTTAAGCTGTAATTCGCGATATCCATAAGTTACCCAACATTTAGCATCACCAGATAAACAGCATTGCTGAACGGGTAACTGCTCACCACAGCGCTCACATTTACGCTTAGATAGCTCCTCAGCTTGTCGCTTATACTCGGCATCATCTTTACGAATAAGCATCTGTATGTATTCAACATAATCATACGGTTCACGACCAGGCATACGTAGAACACAATTACGCTTTAACATCTCCAGCTCTTGATTATCCACCGGCAATTCAATCTTTGTTATGCCAAGTTCCTTTTGGCGCTTACGTTGTAGTGCCTTACGTTCAGCAGGTGATTTTGCTGTCATGAAATAACTCCTTTCGGAATGCCTTCGTAGATTTCATGAAGATGTCCACGTATTTGCAATCGGCGCAACGCGCTATACATATGGTCACATTCTGCCTGCTTATTGGCTTTAAATGGTTTTTTGTCATACCAATATGTATTGGGAGGCCATCCGTGAACCTTGAACACTCTCTTTCCTTTGACGTGGAGCAACCCCCAGCCAGCAGGTAAATCTTCCGATGAAATAATATCCGGTGGCGATAAGAAGAAACGCCAGTCACCCATTCCTTTTTCCGGTTGCTGTCTGAACCACTTCTTTTTGTCCGCAAGAAAATCAGACCGACTGACTTTCGCTTCAATCAGACAACTTATACCACTTCTGAACCCTATCGCGTCAGGTTGCTCCCCTGTTTCGTTTCTTGACTGGAATCTGTCACCAAAGGCTACATTAAATCCGTTATTTTGCAGGAATCGCACCGCCATTTCACACAGATCACTATGTGTCATTTTAATAGTTCCTCAGGCACATCGACTTCACCACCTAATACCACAGCAACAGTAGCGCGACAAATTGCCTCTTGAGGTGTATCACCATCGTAATAATCATCTTGTAAATAATTACAGATAGCAGACCATGCAATTTGATAATGTCCGAAATCGTTACTCAACATCTCATTGATAAGTTCGATAGCGTAAGTCTCAATAAACTTACCACACTTTAACCAGTCGCTAGATGGGCTATATACGCAGTTATTAGCATCAACAATAAACTCTTTGCCAATACGAACATCAACGCCAACGGCTTTACCTACCGCCCAATCAAGCGCTAATCCTTTTAGTTTTGAGGTTTTAATTTTCATCATTGCACTTTCATTGCTTTGCAAATCATCCTCACCCTGTTCGTTAAGGTAATTATTTATTGCGCCACACTGCTTACATTCCGTATGAGATAAATTTGTTATAGGTCCAATCCAAACAACTTCTCCACCACAATCAGCACATACCATTATTTCGCCCTCAATTAAAAAAACTCACAAGTTTCAATGAATTTAATCGTAACAATCGGTTCATAACTCGCTCACTACGATATGGCTTATATAACTTACGATTCCAATCGTCCGCTTGTTTTCCAGCTTTCACATATCTTCGTTTACGTCTCATCCTTTCATCAGAATAAATCCACATCAATTTTTTAATTTCTGTTCCTTTCATCACTCAACCCTCAATTAATAGCACTGTGGTATTCGACGCTCAAATTGTCTACATGAGCGCCACCTAAATTAGCCCAGAAGATTACCGTTGCCTCTGCATCTAATTCACATTCAGCTTGCATTAGCTTTTCAAATGGTTTTCCATTCCATGTGCCAGTAATTCTGTAAACCGCTCCGTCATCCATCTTAAAAACCCTCTTGCGTGACATGTCACGATTGTTTGATTTATTGAATAAGCCTAATAGCATCAATTTCTTGGCTCATAATTTCTTCCCAAACTCATTCAACGATTAATTAACTCAGTCACGAACTTAACGAATGGTAATAAGTTCATGATTTTCTGTATTTTCAGGTAACGTTACCCCTATCTTTCCCTGTTCACCCCAAAGCTTTGATGCACTGATATTCCACACTCTGCAATCCTCATCAAAGATGGCGTCCATAACGGCTTTAATCAGGTTATCGACATCAGGACGTTGCTGGTGGGGTTTACCATTCATCTCAATGCGTTTTTTCTTGCTCCATGATTTAGGCATAGGGATAACAAACGTTAGGTGAGCACCGCTTTCAGGTAGCGTAAAACGGTTAGCTCTCATCTCGTCACAAAAAGCGTGGTACTTAACGACAACGGGTCTTTTCTTCCATGCGTCACGTTGTGTCATACGTGGCTTCGGTACAGGATTGATATAATAAATTTGCTGTTTCATGCACGTACCGCCACCAGCATTGCGTTCATACGGTTATGAATATCAGCAATCTTTCCATGCTGTAACGGTGGTAAGCTCTTTCTGACGTAGGTTAGTGAGCCTTTCTGACAGATAACATGCTTATCCGTAGGTTTTGCTGGCTTCTTGGTCATTAGAGATGCTTCTTTTTTGATATCTAATTCACGTAGGCGATCCATGTAATCAGGCGTTAGTTTGTAGACATACCCAATGCCGACTACCGCTTTGCGTTCTACAACGGAGCTTTCAATCAATTTAATCAGTGCATAATTGGTTGTTGAACGGTTCTTCCTTCCCTTGAGATCAGAAGCAATTGCCGTTATCTCGTTAACTGACAATGATTTTTTATTGTCACGTAAAATATCAACAACTAAATCCTGCATAAATTTCATATACGATAACCCTTAATAGATTAATCATTATGGTTAATATATCCAATTTGGTTATGTTTTCAAGTATAAAAAAACAGAGTTTTTAATTAAACTCATACCTACTTAAAACGCTCTCAAATCGTCTATACGCTGTTTTCACTACTCAGACATCCAATCGCATACCTACAACAAATAAAACTAACCAGTGTTTATTACGCTAAGGATTTTGATATCCAATAACCCCTATTTGATTTTTAGTTTACGAAATTACTTAACTAAACGCCGATAGCTTTGCCATGTGAAATTTATCGTTGTTGGATTTCCCATTCGGAGTCGATCTATTACTCGTTCATCCAACACTTTGGATAGTTGGGTATAATTTAGGTTTGTAAGCACTCCAACAGGCTTTTTGTTTGCTAGTCTTCGATCCACTACTTGAAATATAATTAATTCCTCATTGAGGTTTCCACGTTGTACACCCACATCATCAAGCACTAGCAAATCAACATCACACAGATCATCTATCAGTTTTGACTCTGTTGTTTTAGCATCCTTTTGATAGGTTTCACGAACCTTCATCATTATGTCCGGCAGTGTAGCGATCAGAATACTTTTCCCTTTTTGGATAATGTGGTTTCCTATGGCTGACGCTAAATGATTTTTTCCAGTACCAGGATTACCACTGAAAATGAACCCACCAAATGATTTACCAAATTGCTCAGCGTATCTCTTAGCTTTGTACAACGCTCTTTGTTGGTCTTCACATGTAACGTCATAATTATCGAATGAACAATTTTGGTGTAATGGGCTAATACCTGATCTACCCATGATTTTATTTAAACGAGCTACTCGGTTTTCATTTGCGATCCTCATTGAATCAATTTCACCCTGCTCTCGTTGCCATGCCATTAATTCAGCAGAAGTAGTAAATTTAGGTTTAATATGCTCAGGCATTATTCGCTTTAGCCTTGCTAAGGTTGATGATGCTGTCATCAGAAGTCCTCCGGTATAAACTCATCGTTCTTTTGAGGTTGAATGATCCGTTGTGGTGGTGGAACGTTTGGTTTGAATAGTCCTTGCCATCCATTTGTAATGGTTTTGCTAATTATTTCTTCAGGTGAAAAACCTAACTCATAACACTCAGTGAGTAATTTTATTTGCCCACTGAACGTCTGTTTTGATTTTATCGGGTGTTTGATTTCCTTTCGGTACTCAATCCACTTCTCCCAAACTTCAGGATTTAGCCAATCAGGTATTTTTTCTTCCAAGATATTAAAACCTCGCTTTTGTACCGACTTTTTTTTCAAGGGGGATTTAGGGGGTTTTATATCTTGTTCTTGTTCCTGCTCCTGTTCTTGGCTTCGTAGGGTCTTCAAAGCCCCTTCCAAGCCCCTTTCATTTTTTATCGATGATTCTCTTGCAGAACTTAAATTAAAAGCATCTTTATACTTATCATAAAACATTGATAGAAATTGATTTTTAGGCTGAGAGTCATACTCTCTTTGTATACCGATACACCGGTTATCTGATGGCTTCAAAGATGATGCTATTTGATATTTTGCCATCTCGATCACCCAAACAACTTCAGCATCCTCATCATAGTGGCAAAAACCTGCTTCAATGCACCTTAGAAGCCCCTTAGAAGCCCCTTCTAAACCTAGCCCTGTTTCGTGCGCCATATAGATAATAGGTAGGTAATACATTCCGATCATATTGGCGTGAGGATTGGTTAATAAGTACATAGAGACAATAAGTGCTTCATGCCCTTTTTCTCTTATTTCCTTACCTGTTTTTCCTATCCAAAATTGTGGGGAAACTTTTCCATAGTCACGCATAAAACACCATTCACTTAGCGCTGTTAATTAATTGCTTTAACACAGAGCGATAGACTGTTGAATTTTCAAAGTTGCATTTAACGCAAACACCATTACAAACATAACGTTCAGCAACATGACCGTTCTTGCATTTCTTACCTGTAAAAAATTTTCCAAGCCCTTTTGAAGCAGCTTCTTTTCGACTAATAATCTCCATTTCAACCTCATTTGATTATGTGTATGTGCAAATGCTATCCGTTATTTTAAAATATATCAACCTAAAAAGACTTATTGGTTATCAATAAAAAATTAAGGACCACCGAAGTGATCCTTATCAATAAATAGCCTTTGAATTATTATCGAATAAAGAAATTGATTAATTGCTCTCTGGTTGTATCTGCACCGAACTCAATACAAATATCATATAACTTATTGAGTTTACTTAGTGAAGGCTTACGTTTTGCATAGCGTAGCTGATGTGATAGATACAATTGGCTATACCCCGTTCTTTGAGAAAATGCTTCTCTTTGCTTAATCGTTAAGCTATTCCAAAATTTTTTAAAGTCGAAAACTTCCATAATTTCACCAATTTGATTAACCAATAAATAATAGTAACCGTTTAGGTACTTTACCAAAAGGGTTATTTGTTTGTTTAATACACCATAACTTAATCAAATTTGTATAAAGAATAGACACCAAAGGACTTGGATAAATGAAAAGCATTGCTGAAATTAGAAAAGATAACCTGATTTATATTATTGAACGCTACTACAACGGCAAACAAAAACTATTGGCTGATGCGTTAGGCGTAGCACCAAGTATGATCTCTCGTTACCTATCACCAAAAGATTTAAAAAGTCATCGTGAACTCACCGATCCAATGTCACGCAAAATTGAATATGTGACTAGAATTAGCAAATATTGGATGGATGTAGACCACTTAAAAGAAGGTCATGCGGAGTCAGAAAAAGAAGAATATATTCCGACTGAAATTGGCAAGATACTCTCAGATAACATCACAACATTTATGTTAAACGATGGAATAAAATCAAGAGTTAAGCTTTCTGTCGATTCAGGGCTTGCACAATCAACAGTTAACCGCATTATCAATTGTGAAGCCAGTGCCACCGCTGAAAGCATTGATGCTATTGCAAAAGCAATGGGTCGCCAAGCCTATGAACTACTGATCCCTAAAAATGATAAAGGCACTATTAACTATGATAGAAGAGCCTATTCAAAACTTCCCGCCAGCGAACAAGCCGCTATTGAAAACTTCATTGAATTTATCATTAATAAAAACCAGCCTATCTCCCACGACTAACCCTCTCCATTAAAAAGAAGTCATATCTTGGCTTCTTTTTACTCTTAATAAATCATTAAATTTCATAGTGATAAAAACAAACATAACCATATTGGTGATTTATTTGTTTTTTACGGTTGACAATGGTTAATTTATGGTTATGATTAAAAGTATAAGTTAACCAATACGGTTAATTTGCTCTTTAACAATATGGATAAAAGAGACTGATTTTTTAATGCGCTCAGACATAACCAATTTGGTGATTAGTCATGATCTTTTATATCAAAGACGGTAAGCATGTATTTACCTTATCTGGCTTAAATGAGTCACAGTCATTTGACAATTTTAAAGCCGGTATTGAGTGGGCTTATGTAAGAAAGCTCGCATTACAAACAGAACAATTAGTAGGTAAACAAAATGTCAGACACTAAGCACTTAAATGTGTTGATTGCAAAAGCTCTTTTACTTAACCAAGATATTACTGATAGCGAACAAGTAGATGCGCTAACAGCTCATATCAATGGTGATATTGAAAAAGAAGAGTTTAAGCAATATGACCACTTTATTAATATCACGCTACTTGCACTTTCATTGGTTCCTAATATCAGCAGTGAACTCAGTGAAGAGCAAATCGTTAACGCTATTATGTCATTTATTGATAACCCTGATATGCGTAGCGTTCGTCATAGAGTTAATCACTTTAACTCATTAATAAATCCAAAAACCACCTCAAATGAGGTAGAAAAAAAGGAAGTACCTCAGGAAGAGGTGATTTTTAACGCCAGTAAAGATAACCAAAACGGTCAACATGAGAAGACGGAAGATATTCCACAGGAAGAAAATGACCAACCTGCTTATTTTGAACCTGGTCGTTATCCAGATATTCCTAACGAGGTGTATCACAGTTCAAACGGCATCAGTAGTTCGATGCTAAAAGATGCTCGTATTAGTTTGATGTATTACGAGTTACGCCATGTAACAAAAGTTATTGAGCGTGAAAATAAGCGTTGTTTCGACTTAGGTAGCGCATTCCACACGTTAACAATGGAACCTGAAAAGTTTGATGCTGAATTCAGTGTTAAACCAATTATTCCAGAAGGTGCCTTTACAACAACAGAAACAATGAAGTCATGGATTGACGAATACAACAATAAGTTGCCTAAGAAGCTCTCACAAGATGAGTTAAAAGCAATTATTGAAGAACATAATGCCACTCTGACACCGCAACTTTCCACCAGCGGAAAAGCCGAAGAGCTAGGTCAGATATACATGCAGTTGCCCGATGAATTTAAAACCATCCCCGAAGATGGGAAATTTACTGGTGCCGCAATGAAAGCCTGTATCAAAGCCTATAACGATACTTTGCCAACACCATTGAAAACCTCAGGTAATACAGATGCATTACTTGAGCAGATATACCACCACATCAATCCTGAATTATATTTGGCAGAAACAAATAAACCTGAGCCACTTAGAAAACCCGTCAAAAAAGATGACCTCATGCAGGTCATTAAAGAAGTGAACACTGATGCTGTATTTGAAGATGAAATCATTAGCCAGTGGCTTAGTGACGATTCAAAAATTCATGTTCAAACCGTTGACTATGAAATGGCAAATAACATGCGTAACGCTGTTATGAACCACAAAGAAGCATCCAGTTTATTAAACCACCCTAACCGTGTATCAGAAGTGAGTTACTACGGCATTGATGAAGATACCGGCCTTGAAATTCGTGTTCGTCCTGATATCGAAATTCAAACAGAAAATAACCGATTAGGTTTTGACCTCAAATCAGTAGCACTTGGTCGATTTAAACAAGATGCCATTGAAACCATGATCCGCAGAGAAATCATTAATCGCGATTATCACATCAGTGCAGCTATGTATTGTGATGTGGCAATGCTTGACCAGTTCTTCTGGATATTCGTTAACAAAGACGAGCATTACCACTGGGTCGCTATCGTTGAAGCCTCTCCTGAATTACTTGAACTGGGTCGCTCTGAGTACAAAAAGACACTGCGTGATATCCGTGAAGCTATGGATACAGGATATTGGCCAGCGCCTATCACCACTACTCTCACTATCGGTATCACTGACTTTGAGCAGAGAAAGTTAGAAGAACTGCAAAACGAAGTCGCTTAATAAAACTGCGCTTGAACAATCAGGCGCACGTTTGGAGTAAATATTATGTCAGAAGTAGCAACTCTCGAAAGAAACCAATCAGTAATGAATAACACATCATTACTTTTTAATCCCGAATCATTAGACCGTATTGTTAAATTTGCTGAGCTAATGGCATCAGGTACAGCAACGGTGCCAAGACATCTGCAAGGTAAACCATCTGATTGTCTAGCTATCACAATGCAGTCCGCACGCTGGGGAATGGATCCTTTCGTTGTCGGTCAAAAAACACATGTCATCAATGGTGTGCTTGGTTATGAAGCCCAATTAGTAAATGCAGTTATTACCAGTTCAAATGCTGTTGTAGGTCGATTCCATTACAAATACGGTGGCGACTGGGAAAAAATTGTAGGCATGAAAGATAAACGTGATGAATCGGGTTTATTTATTGAAGTCGGTGCAATTTTAAGAGGTGAAGAAGAAATTACATGGGGTGAGCCTGTTTACCTTGCTGATGTACAGACTAGAAACTCACCACTTTGGAAAACAATGCCTAAGCAACAAATCGCGTATCTCGCTGTAAAATATTGGGCCCGTCTTTATTGCCCTGAAGTGATTCTTGGTGTGTATACGCCAGAAGAACTTGAAGATCGACCGATTAAAGACATCACCCCACCGAAAGAACGTGTAAGCATTGATGAAATCACCACTCAACAACAGACAACCAATGAAGAACCGATAAAAGAGACTCAAGGCGAGTTTATACCTAAGTTCGATGCTGAAGCCTTTAGATTAGCTATTGATGATGTTCAAACTGTCGAAGAAGCTAAAAATATTCGTGCAGAAATTGAGAACTTAAAAAATGAAATGGGGATCAACCTATTTACTGAATTAAAAAATAAAGCAGTACAGGCATACCACCGTATTGATGCACGTAATGCCCTAGAAGCTTCTATTAACTCACTTCCTGAATCTGGCTCACCTGAAGCTACCGAAGCATTTGAAAAAGTAGACAAGC
The DNA here is from genome assembly GCF_009915195.1 of Proteus sp. G2674. Taxonomy (NCBI): domain Bacteria; kingdom Pseudomonadati; phylum Pseudomonadota; class Gammaproteobacteria; order Enterobacterales; family Morganellaceae; genus Proteus; species Proteus sp. G2674. The sequence continues at coordinate 22,696 of NZ_JAABLS010000039.1, read as the reverse complement.
TACTTAAATCAAGCAAAAGAAAACTTGGTGATGAGTTATACGAATCTTTCTCTATCACTCTTAACGATATGCGCCCTGAATACCAGTGATCCTATTTAAAGCGGAGCGATACAGCTCCGCAAGGAGTTTAAATATGAATATTAAATTACCTACCAACCCTATCCGTATGCCTGCTGTTTTAAAGCTAACAGGACTTTCTCGCTCAACTATTCGCACCTTAGAGAAGAAAGGTGATTTCCCAAAGCGTATGTACTTATCTGTGCGCTGTGTTGCTTGGGAAGCTGAAGAAGTTGATGAATGGTTGAAAAAACGTTCTCAATCAAGAGAGACACCCAAGTGTTACACCGAACGTAAGCGTAATGAAGCTGGGCAGTTTGTGAGTAACGCCTAACCCTACCCGTTAACCAAAGAACTCAGTGTAAGGATGCAATGCGGAAGAATGAATATGAAAGACAGAATCAAGTTTAACGATGTAATGCTAAAGGCTGTCATAAATGGCAGAAAAACGCAGACACGCAGACCGATTAAACCACAACCAAAAGTAACCGAAGATGGGTTACGCTATCTTAGTGCATGGCAAGATGGTTACACACTATCAGAGCAAGTATGCGCAGCATGGCGGCATGGATTTGTTGATGTTGATTGCCCGTATGGTGAGATTGGCGACATTATCAACATTGCAAACAAGGACGGTAATATCAAAGGAAAAATTGAAATTACTGATGTTTGGGTTCAGCAAGTAAACGATATCAGCGAAAGTGATGCAGAAGCCGAGGGAGTTAACGGGAAATTAAATGCACATACTTCTGACTTTGCTGTGGAATGGATTGCAATATATGGAATTGATAGCTGGGTAAATAACGAATGGGTATGGGTGATTGAGTTTTACTATATAAAGAAGTAAAGTCATAGTAATGTAATTCTGAAAAATATTTATCAACAGTATGAAAAATAAATGTATAAAACTTTATCGAAAGCTATTTTCACATACGCCTTCCGTGCGAGAAGATATCGATCTGCTATCCGATGAGCACTATAGAAACAAAGAGTATAATTTTTATTTTATATCATCAGCATCCTTATCAATAATTTCAGCAACTTTTTTTATAGGAATGCTTAGTTTTAATTTTAAAACAGCCAGTATGATTGAGTTAGTGGAAATATATTTATCAATATTCTTCTTTTCCATGTCTCTTTCATTAAACTCATTTTTTATTTTTTCATTATTTATATCTTCTGGTGATGAACTTGACAAAATAAAAATAATAATTTTTAAGTATAGAGTTTTTGGATTGTTTAAGTTGTTATCATTTATATTCCCTTTTCTTGGGATGTTTTTTCTAATATCATATTTCAGTTTTTTAATTGCAATTTTCTCATTACTTAGTTTTTTTGTTATGAATTATTGTTATGAACGGTTAATAATGAAAGCAAAAAAAAGAGCAAAAAAAATTTGAAACGATGCCCTGCACTAGCAGGGTTTTTTATACCTAAAATTCAGAGGATACAATGAAACCAATACTTGATATGTGTTGTGGCTCTCGCATGTTTTATTTTGATAAACAAGACGAGCGAGTTTTATTTAATGATATTAGAGCTGAACAATATATTTTATGTGATGGAAGAATTTTAAATATAACACCAGATATTATTTCTGATTTTAAAAACCTTCCATTACCAGATAATACCTTTTATCAGGTGCTATTTGACCCTCCTCATTTAATTAGAGTTGGTAAAAATAGTTGGATGTTTAAAAAATACGGTTCGTTAAATAAAGAATCATGGAGAGAAGATTTAAGTAAAGGGTTTAGTGAAGCATTTAGAGTGCTTAAGCCTGGAGGAACATTGCTGTTCAAATGGAATGAAACCCAAATACCTGTTAAACAAATTTTAGCACTAACAGACCAAAAACCAACAGCGGTACAGCGTGTAGGTAAGAACGATAAAACGCACTGGATCTCTTTTCTTAAGGAGGTTAAATGAAAAAATACGACCTAATCTATTGTGATCCTCCGTGGGATTACAAAAATAAAGTTTCAAACGGTGCTGCTAAAAATCATTATCCAACAACCTCCCTCTTCAATTTAACCCATATCCCTATTCATTCTATTGCATCTGATAACGCAGTTCTTGCCATGTGGTATACAGGTAATTTTGTACTCGAGGCTATTAAATTAGCCGAAGCGTGGGGTTTTAAAGTCCGCACAATGAAAGCTTTTACTTGGGTTAAGTTTAACCCTTTAGCGTGGCAACGAATTGATAAGGCGATTCAAAACGGCGAGTTATTTGATTATCACGACCTGTTTGAACTATTAGATGCTGAAACAAAAATGAATGGGGGAAACTACACCAGAGCCAATAGTGAAGATGTTTTAATCGCTACTCGAGGCAATGGATTACAGCGCATTAGTGCTAGTGTTAAGCAAATCGTATTTAGTTGTTTAGGTGAGCATAGCGAAAAGCCATGGGAAGTAAAAAACCGTCTTGAACAGTTGTACGGTGATGTAAGTCGCATTGAGCTATTCGCTCGTGACATGTCACAAGGTTGGGATGCATGGGGCAATCAATGTCCTAACAACAGTATCGAACTTATCAACTCTCATTTTATTTGTAAGGAATAAATATGCCTGATATCGCAGATGATGCTAATGACTTAACGGCTCTACAAATCAATACCGCATTAGCAAACAGAGAGCCACCAGCAAAAAGCTTAACGGGATTTTGTATCTGGTGTCGTGAAGAGCCTGTAACAGAGAACAGCGCTTACTGCTCTAAAGAGTGTGGTGATGATCACGCTCAGTACAAAAGGAAAAACGGCTAATGATTATTTTACTCACATTATTAGCTGTGTACTTATGGCTTGCTGGGTATCTGTTTTCAGAGTCTAAGCACGAAAGCGACAATATAAAAGATATTGTGGCCAGACTGTTTTACTCCACAATCTGGCCTGTTGTCGGTGTGCTTTACCTATCGTCACTACTTGCTTATAAAACACTTGGCGAAGAATGACCGAGCGTTAATCTTTCTCTTTTATCCATTCATCTACCATATCAGCCCACTCTTGTAACATATTCCTGCGCTGTTCAGCATATTCAGCTTTGTTGTAAACGGCTCTAACGCCATTTTGAACGTGTGCTAAACATTTCTCTATCCAATCTGAGTTATAACCTGCTTCGTGCAATAGCGTGCTTGCTGTGCGTCGTAAATCGTGAACAGTAACCGGTTCGAACTCAATACCTTTTTCATTGATACGTTTTACGGTGCCATCAATCACGTTATTCAATGCAGCATTAGATAGTGGCTTTTTAATATCATATCGACCAGGCATTAAGTAATCGCTTCCCATAGCACAAACTTTCATACCGGTTAAGATATCCATTGCTTGGTCAGAGAGATAAATAACGTGCTCTTTTCTCCCCTTCATTCGCCCTTTAGGGATCACCCATTGTCTATTTTTAAAGTCTATTTCATCCCATGTAGCATGAATAAATTCAGACTTTCTAACTAATGTCAGCAAGACAAATTTAACGGCCAATTTTAAGGTTGGATAACAACTATAGTTTTCTAGTTCACGAAATAAGATACCGATTTCTTTCGGTGACATTGCCCTTTCGCGCGCTTGAAAAGTACCTATCGAAGATGCCTTTATTGCATCTGCTGGGTTACTAATTTCATAACCTCTATCTATGGCATAAGTAAAAACAGAGCCAACAATCTCACGCACTTGTAATGCGGTCGCTTTTGCGCCCCTATCTTTTATCTTTTCACACAATGCTCTAAGCCGTGGTGTGGTGATCTCTTCTAGCTGAAGCTTGCCGAATACAGGATAGATTTCTTTTTCAATAATTGCTTCTTTCATGGCCCTTGTAGAGTCGGCATATTGAGCATCATTAAGGAAATTGACGGTATAGTCTTTGAATACCGTCCCTATTTTTTTACTCTCAATACCGTCACGCTTCTTTGAAGCTGGCGATATACCTGCGTTTAGTAGCCTTTTTGCTTCAATTAATTCGGCTCTTGCTTCTGCAAGCGTGATACCGTCAGCACTGTATCGACCAAAAGTAACCGTTTCTCTCCTTCCATTAAAACGATAATCATATCTAAATGAAATAACACCACTTTTTGTCACTGCAACGTATAAACCATCTCTGTCAGACACTTTATAAAGCTTGTCTTGTGGCTTTAAACTTCTTAGTTTTGTATCGGTCAGCATGCTATAACCTCAATGCTGATACCGTCAAATGACAGCAAATTTATGACGGTATCAGTGTCTTAATTTTATAATTTATATTTTGATACCGTCGCCTATACCGTCATTTTTTTCGGTTCTTGTCAACCATTAGCAACCATAGAAAACAAAAAAGCCACCAGTAACTTACTGATGGCTCTTGGTTTTTTAACCTTTATCAACTATTGCTGATAAACGTTATTTTATTCCCACTCAATCGTTGCTGGTGGTTTTCCGCTGATATCATAAACCACGCGAGAAATACCATTTACTTCATTGATAATGCGATTAGAAACACGGCCTAAGAAATCGTAAGGTAGGTGTGCCCAATGTGCGGTCATAAAGTCTACGGTTTCCACAGCACGTAATGAAACTACCCAGTCGTATTTACGGCCATCGCCCATAACCCCCACTGAACGGACAGGTAGGAATACTGTAAATGCTTGGCTGACTTTATTGTATAAATCGGCTTTATGTAGCTCTTCAATAAAGATAGCGTCAGCACGACGTAGTAAATCACAATACTCTTTCTTGATTTCACCCAATACGCGCACCCCTAAACCTGGTCCTGGGAATGGATGACGGTATAGCATGTCGTAAGGTAAACCTAATTCAAGTCCGATTTTACGCACTTCATCTTTAAATAGTTCTTTTAATGGTTCTACTAAACCTAACTTCATATCTTCAGGTAAGCCACCTACGTTATGGTGTGATTTGATCACATGCGCTTTACCTGTTGCAGATGCGGCTGATTCAATCACATCAGGATAGATTGTGCCTTGTGCTAGCCATTTGACTTGCGGTAATTTAACCGCTTCTTCATCAAAGATTTCAATGAAGGTATGACCGATAATTTTGCGTTTTTTCTCCGGATCGTTTTCACCTTTTAGCGCAGTTAAGAAACGATCTTCGGCTTCAACATGGATAATGTTGAGGTCAAATTTGCCTTTAAACATCGCCATAACTTGTTTGGCTTCGTTAAGGCGTAATAAGCCATTATCAACAAATACACAGGTTAAGCGTTTACCAATGGCACGATTTAATAATAATGCGGTAACAGAAGAGTCTACACCACCCGATAGCGCGAGAATAACGTGATCGTCGCCAATTTGTTGTTTTAAACGAGCAACAGTATCTTCAATAATCGCCGCGGATGTCCATAATGCGTCACAACCACAGATATCTAACACAAAGCGTTTTAAAATGGCTAAACCTTGATGGGTATGGGTAACTTCTGGGTGGAACTGTACACCATAGAAACGCTTCTCTTCATTTGCCATAATCGCAAATGGGCAAGTTTCAGTGCTAGCAATAGTGACAAAATCAGCGGGAATAGCTGTAACTTTATCACCGTGGCTCATCCATACATCTAATAAAGGTTTGCCATCTTCACTTACGGAGTCTTGAATATCACGGAACAGTTCGCAGGTTTCGCGGATCTCAACTTGTGAATAACCAAATTCACGCTCACCTGAGACTTCAACATCACCGCCTAATTGCATAGACATAGTTTGCATGCCATAGCAGATGCCTAATACCGGCACACCCGCATTAAAGACGTATTCCGGAGCGCGTGGGCTATTGTCTTCTGTAGTACTTTCAGGGCCACCAGACAGAATAATACCATTGGGGTTAAATTGACGAATTTGTTCTTCTGTAACATCCCATGCCCAGAGTTCACAATAAACGCCGATTTCGCGAATACGGCGAGCAATAAGTTGTGTATATTGCGAACCGAAATCAAGGATAAGAATGCGATGATTATGGATATTTGCTGTCATTTGTGGTGAATTCCAAAACAAATAAAAAGTCATTAAATTGAAAGGCTTGTTAACATAATCTGTTTTCAAGCCTTTCTCGAATAATTACATACCTAAACGATAGTTAGGCGATTCTTTCGTGATAGTCACATCATGAACATGGCTTTCCTGAATCCCCGCACCACTGATGCGAACAAATTCAGCTTTGGTATTTAATTCTTTGATGGTTGCACAGCCTGTTAAGCCCATACATGAACGTAAGCCACCCATTTGTTGGTGAACGATATTTTTCAGTAAGCCTTTATATGCCACACGACCTTCAATACCTTCTGGTACTAATTTGTCTGCTGCATTATCAGTTTGGAAATAACGATCTGATGAACCTTTAGACATTGCGCCTAAAGAGCCCATACCGCGGTAAGATTTATAAGAGCGACCTTGGAATAGCTCGATTTCACCCGGAGATTCTTCTGTACCTGCAAACATAGAGCCAACCATTACACATGCTGCTCCAGCGGCTAATGCTTTCGCAATATCACCAGAGAAACGAATACCACCATCAGCAATCACCGGAATATTGCGATCTTTCAGTGCTTCAACAGCATCAGCAATCGCAGTGATTTGTGGAACCCCAACACCTGTTACGATACGAGTGGTACAAATAGAGCCAGGGCCAATACCCACTTTAACAGCACTCACACCTGCATCCGCCAGCGCTAAAGCCCCTTCTGCGGTTGCCACATTACCCCCAATAATAGGTAAGTTTGGATATAAAGCGCGAGTTTCACGAATACGCTGTAATACCCCTTCGGAATGACCATGTGAGGAGTCGATAAGAAGAACATCAACACCAGCTGCTACTAATGCGGCGATACGCTCTTCGTTACCTGCACCAGCGCCAACCGCAGCACCTACACGTAAACGACCATGCTCATCTTTACATGCATTAGGCTTGCGTTCTGCTTTTTTGAAATCTTTAACGGTGATCATGCCTTTTAAGTGGAAATGATCATCGACTACTAAGGCTTTTTCTACGCGCTTCTCATGCATTTTTTGCATAACAACATCACGCGCTTCACCTTCTTTAACGGTAACTAAACGCTCTTTTGGCGTCATTACCGCAGTGACAGGTTGATCTAAATCAGTGACAAAGCGAACATCGCGACCAGTAATAATACCCACTAATTCATTGTCTTTAGTCACTACCGGATAGCCAGCAAAACCATTACGCTCTGTCATTGCTTGGACTTCGCGTAAAGAAGTTTCTGGTGTTACCGTGATAGGATCCGTCACAACACCGCTTTCATGTTTTTTAACACGACGAACTTCTTCAGCTTGGCGTTCGATAGGCATGTTTTTGTGGATAAAACCAATTCCACCTTCTTGAGCTAATGCAATAGCTAAAGATGCTTCAGTCACAGTATCCATTGCAGCAGAAAGCATAGGCACATTTAAGCGAATTGTTTCAGTCAGTTGAGTAGATAAATCAGCAGTATTAGGAAGGACAGTCGAGTGTGCAGGAACTAACAAAACATCATCAAATGTAAGTGCTTCTTTTTTAATTCGTAACATAGCAATATCTCACCAAGGCGGCTTTTAAGAAATGGAAAATATTGCCGCGGCATTATACACACCGTAATCGGTTGCTTCTAGCTTTTTTTGAAAATTTTTATTGATCCTCTGGCTAACTTAGGTAGTATCAGTCAATTAAGTCTTTGTTTTAAAATTTGATCTGGCTCACATGACTCTACCGATAAACAATAATATTTTTACTGTTAGCCGTCTAAATAAGACCGTTCGCCAGTTATTAGAAATGGAAATGGGTCGCATTTGGATCAGTGCTGAAATTTCCAATTTTACTCAACCTGCTTCTGGTCATTGGTATTTCACGTTAAAAGATACCCATGCTCAAATTAGAGCGGCGATGTTTCGCGGTCAAAACACAAAAGTCACTTTTCGCCCTCAACATGGTCAGCAAGTATTAGTACGTGCGACTATCACACTGTACGAACCTCGTGGTGATTACCAACTGATTGTCGAAAGCATGCAACCGGCGGGTGATGGATTATTACAGCAACAATTTGAGCTTTTAAAACAAAAACTAAGTGCTGAAGGTTTATTTGACGCTCTTCATAAAAAACCACTACCAACACCTGCTAAACAAATTGGGGTGATCACCTCCTCAACTGGCGCAGCCTTACACGATATTTTAAATATTCTACGTCGTCGTGATCCCTCATTACCTATTATTATTTATCCCACAGCCGTTCAAGGTGCGGAAGCACCAATGCAGATAGTCCATGCCATTGAGCTGGCTAACCGTCGTAAAGAATGTGATGTGCTAATTGTCGGCCGAGGCGGTGGCTCCTTGGAAGATCTCTGGGCATTTAACGATGAACGCGTAGCCCGCGCTATTTTTGCTAGTAATATTCCTATTGTCAGTGCCGTGGGTCATGAAACCGATGTGACTATTGCCGATTTTATTGCCGATCTTAGAGCGCCAACCCCTTCTGCCGCCGCAGAGCTAATTAGTCGCAACAAACTTGAGCTATTACGCCAATTGCAGTCACAGCAACAACGTCTTGAAATGGCGATGGATTATTATCTAGCAAAAAAATTACGCGCACTAACACAACTCCATCATCGCTTACAACAACAGCATCCACACTTACGCCTTGCTCGCCAACAAAATGTATTGGCTGTAACTAAACAGCGTTTAGTGACCAGTTTTCAGCGCCTCCTACAAACAAAACAGAATCAACACACTCAGCTAAAAAAACGCCTTAACTATCAAGAGCCAAGCCCTCAAATACAAACACTACTGCGCCAACAACAACAGTTAATTTATCGTATGAGAGAAAGTATTTCACAACAGCTTGCTCGTCAACGTGAACAATTTGCAATTAGCTGTTCACGTTTAGAAAGTGTGAGTCCTCTCGCAACCCTTTCTCGTGGTTACAGTATTAGTGAAGTTGCTTCAGGTGATGTACTGAAAAATACGAAACAAGTTAAAAAAGGTGATACGCTAAAAACGCGTGTTGAAGATGGCTGGATCACCAGTGAAGTGATAAATACACAAAAAATACCTGCTAAACGTAAACCAGCCCCCAAGAGTAAGTCATCCATTTAAACCATACATGGCAACCATAACAACGGCATCTTAATGATGCCGTTTGTGTTACTTGGTAACGATGGATAGCAGAAAACGCTTTCGCCCTACTTTCACGATATATTATCGTTTATATTAAAAACGAACTTCTCCACCAAACAGGAAACTTCTGCCTCTAGCCGTTTGTTTATTTTGTCCCTGTTCATCCATAATTGGCGCTGAATTACTTCTATCAAGTGCATTTGAATAATTTTTATTCATGAGATTATGTACCGCAAATTTTAATGACACATTTTTATTCATTTGATAGTTAGCGTACGCGTTGATCACGGTAGGGATTTTTTCTTGTTCGACCATGGGAATAGTGCCTGTATCAAAATCAAACCCTTCAGCTGAAGCTTTACGACTTTTACCGGTAATTTGAATGATGGTGCCTAATTCGAGAGATCGGTCATCGAATAACCTCACACCAGCATCAATCGTTGCGTAGTATTTGGGAAGTTCTGATGCAGGACTTTGCCCAAAATCCCCCATCGCAAGAGAAGTGGGTTGTGAGGTACGCTCATTGCTATAAGAAAGTGTGGTATAGAATACATCAGCATCATAGTTTACTTGTAGTTCATAGCCTCTCATCGTGACAGGATCAAGGCTATTTGTGTATAAATAGATATTTCCATCGTATTCCATACCACTGTAGTCATCGTCAGTAAAAGTGCCATCGATTTTACAGCGTTTACCCCCTTTACAAACATTATAAGAATCACTGGAAATATAGTTTTTAACTTTAGTATGATACCAAAGTGCTTTTAAGCGAAAGCTGTCTCCGGCAACAATTAAATCAGGGCGATAACTATTAAAACCTATTTGGAAAGTATCCGCTTTCTCGCTTCTTAAAAAGGGGTTCATCGATGCCCCACCTTCATTAGCAAAGAAAATTTCCTGTGGGTTTGGTGCCCTTGTCGTATAGGCATAACTGATAAATGGTTCAAATTCAGGGATAATTTGTGCAGAAAAGAGTGCTCCCGGCTCCCACGCTTTTTCGTGGCGATTAACATTCATCGCACCTTCAGGGAAACACGCTGCTTTGGGATCACAAGCGGGTTTATATCCTTTAATATGATAATCCGTATAGTTTAAATTTAATGCGAGGGTATAAATATCGTATTCAAATTTCATTTGTGAAAAAAGACTGCTGATGTCGTTTTTTCCTTGCGGAGCAAATACATTGTATTCAATCATATTTTGTGATTGCCATGGATCGCTCGAAGGAGCTGTCACTTCTCGATTATAATCAATCGACATCAGTTTAGTGCCTAATGTTAGTGCCATATCCAGCTCATGATAATTAAATCGACTGGTATTTTTAGCGACAAGTGCATTGGAAATATTTTTCGCATGCCCATTGCGTAATGACATTAAAGAGTCACCGGCAAATTTTTGCGAAGCTTGGCTTCTACTCAATAATATTTCACTATCAAAAAGATCGTTTAGCGGGGTATAACGATATTTAGCATAATAATCTTGGCTCTCTATGGTTCTTCGATTAAATTTATTATTATAAAACCGACCGCTTAATTCTATTTCATGAGAATCATTGGGTTTAAACGATATTTTTGCTAATTCAGAATGTGGCTTTTGGTTAAAGTCTTTAGTGGTTGCAAACTCATGACTATTAAAACCCGCCCCATTTTTATAAGAAGATTCAATATTATGTCCACTTATGGCAAACATAGCGCCAATATAACCATCATGATTAAATATCGGCTGTTTTCCTGCAATCGCAACCATACCGTTATAACCTAATCCATTAGTCCCTCGAGCCGCTTTACTTCTTATTCCCCAACGATGATTAGAAAATAAAACATCATCAATGCCTATTGTTTTAAAATTAGCACTCCCCGCTAATGCATTAATACTATTTTCACCATCTTGTTGACCACGAGAAATATCAATTTGCACAATAAAGTTAGGATCGATCATGCTATTAAACTGGTTGTATGGTTGTCCACCATGCGCATATTGGCTAGGTGACGTGCTATACATCGTTTGTGTCACCCCATCAATCATCATATTGACTCGACCAAAACCACTTAATCCCCGGATATTAACCCCAACCCCCGGCTGACTGGCATCCATTTGGGTGTAAGTTCCCGGTGTAGATCGTAATGCTTGTTCTACCGAGCCAAGATTATTGATTTCACCAATAGCGCTATAAGCCCCCGGCTTAGCTAACGCTTTTTGCTCTGGTGTTTGTTTTTGTGCCGAGGAGACTTTTAAACTACTAAATTGAACTGTTTTTTCCGTTTCAGCCGCAAACACCAGAGAATGAATACCAGAAAATAAAATACAAGAGCCAAGTATGTTCCTTGTTAATTGAGTTTTCATAATAAACCTATTCTTTGTTTTATTTAAATAGGCTCACTTTGCTTTCTATAAGCTAAAAGTTATTTAATTTAATAAATAACGATATTGTTATTATTGTTTTATAAGATAAAAATTAATAGCATTAACCCTGTCTCTCATTAAAGAGAGACAGGTTAATCATTAAAAATTTAAAAGGCTTGGTTTAATTACTTGATATTTTGTGTCTTAAAATAAATATCAGGCTGCTCTAACATTAAAATAAAGGCATATTCTCTCGCAGTATCACGTAGACGATTAAAACGACCGGATTTACCTCCATGTCCTGCACTCATATCTGTTTCAAGCAGAAGTAAATTATTATCTGTTTTTAATTCACGTAATTTAGCCACCCATTTTGCCGGCTCCCAATATTGAACTTGAGAATCATGTAAACCTGTAGTGACCAATAAATGAGGATAGGCTTTAGCCTCAACATTATCGTAAGGGCTATAAGATTTTAAGCGGAAATAAACGTCTTTATCTGCAGGATCACCCCACTCTTCATATTCACCTGTTGTGAGCGGAATAGAAGCATCCAGCATGGTTGTCAAAACATCTACAAATGGTACCTGAGCCACAACACCACGGTAGAGTTCAGGTGCCATATTGATAACGGCTCCCATAAGTAATCCACCAGCACTACCGCCCATCGCGTAGACATGTTTGGGTGCACCATAACCTTGGTTAATAAGGTATTTTGTGGCGTCGATAAAGTCAGTAAAGGAGTTGACTTTATGCTCCATTTTCCCTTGGTTATACCAGCGTTTGCCTAATTCACCACCACCTCTAACATGGACAATGGCATATACAAAACCTCTATCTAATAAACTTAAACGGGCAGAGCTAAACGAGGGGTCGATACTGCTGCCGTAAGAGCCATAACCGTAAATTAAGATTGGATTTTCGCCTTTCTTAAATAAGTCTTTACGATAAACCAGCGATACAGGCACCTCTACACCATCTTGTGCTTTTACCCAAATACGTTCACTTTCATACAAATCATGCTTAAAGCCTTTCACTTCCTGCTGTTTAAGCAATTGTTTTTCTTTGGTTTGCATATTCCATTGATAGGTAGAAGAAGGCGTGGTCATTGAGGTATAACCAAAACGTAACTCTTCGCTATCAGCTTGTGGATTGACACTGAGCCATGCCATATAGACAGGATCATCAAAAATAATATTTGTTGATTGTCCTGTTTTCCAATCAATTTGACGTAATGACACTAAACCTTGTTTGCGCTCTTCAAGCACTAACCAACGATTAAACAGTTCGAAGCTTTCCAAGTCTACTTCTGGCTGAGGAGCAATTACGGTTTGCCAAGGTGCATCGATAGAGGCCGTTTTATAAAGACCATATAGCTCACTTTCATGATTAGAGCGAATATAAAATTCACCTTTAAAATGATCGATATAATATTCTCGACCTTCTTGACGAGGAGAAAAAACCACCATGGGTTTTTCTGGTGCATTTGCATCAATTAAACGATATTCAGAGGTTGTAGAGCTTGCAATAGTGACTAGAATATAATCTTCTGATTTGCTTTTTTCCATCCAGGTATAAAAACGATCATCATTCTCTTCAAAGATTTTCACGTCTTGTTTTCTATCACTACCGTATTGATGGCGATAAATTTGGTATGGCAATAAAGTTTGCGGATCTTTATCTACATAGAACAGTGTTTGGCTATCATTTGCCCATACTAAATTTGCTGAAATATTGGTTAAAACATTCTCTTGCCATGTTTTGTCTGTCAGATCTTTATAAGCAACTGTATAGTTGCGACGTCCTTCTTTATCTTCAGCAATAGCAATACGTTTGTTATCTGGACTAATGGCTAAATCACCTAATTGATAAAACTCATGTCCTTTAGCTCGCTCATTACCATCAACAAGAATTTCCCATTCTCCATCACTTCCTATTGGTTTACGTTGATAAATAGGAAAGTCTTTACCTTCTTGGTAAATGGTTTGGTAAGTATAGCCATTATAGTCATAAGGCACTGAGGCATCATTTTGTGCCATACGCTCAACCATCTCATTATAGAGCGTATTTTCTAGTGTTTTGCCCGCTGCCATTACTGACTCAGTATAAGCATTTTCAGCATTAAGATAGTCAATAACTTGTTTATCTTTGCGTGCATCATCCCTAAGCCAATAATAATTATCAGTACGAGAGTCACCATGTTCTGTCATCACATGGGGGATTTTATTCGCTTTCGGTGGCATCATAATAACGTCCTTCTCTGTTTGAGCCATTGTCGGTGTTGCGGTGATTAAGATTGCCATCATGGCACCTGTTAATCCCTGCGTCACCGTTTTTCTTGTCGCGGATAACATGTTTAATTCCTTGTTATGTTAGGATTATAAAGTCAATGTGGAAAATTCAATTGCCATTTCAATTGTTATTTGACCATTAAAAAGCAGTTCTTCTGGGGGCTTTGGTAATGGCTGAGCACGCTTAATAACACTTTGTGCCTCTTTATCTAGTGAGCGCACACCACTACTATTAATCAATTCACAGGCTATGACATAACCTTGTCCATCAACAATAAAACGCACTTTAGGTGCTCCCGTACGCCCTTTTCTTTTCGCTTCTTCAGGATAAGCTTTATAACGATTTAAATGACCTTTGGCCTTAGCTTGCCATAATGCCAAGGCATCTGCTTCTTTATTTGCATCACTATCATAATTTGCAGAAACATCGTTAGCCTGTTGTTTCGCAACAGAATGGCTTGTTGAGGGCGCGGATAAGCTCGATACATTTTCACTGACAATAGGTGAAGGTTTGGTTGGTGCAATTGAAGGGGCAACCTTAACTGAAGTCTGGTTTTGTAGCACTTTTTTCGGCTTTTCAAGCAAAATATCTGCATTTTCATTAATAATAAGATTGGGTTGTTTCTCCGCAATCTCTTGCTGCTGCTTTTTTTGGCTGGCGACAGCCATTTGCTGATCAACACCGACAATCTGTTTTTCTTTATTCACCGCTTGGACGTTTTCACTTAAGCTAAGCATAACAGCCGGTGCAGGTTGATGGATTATCACCGGGCGTTGTTGCGTGATATAGAAATAACTAATGACTAAAGTAAAATGAAATACTATTGATAAAATAAAGCCTGAATATCGACAAGGCTGTAATTGCGCCATTTGGTTAACGGAAGAAGAGATCAACATATGCGTATTATCAATAATCAAGGATGAGCTGCAGGGGTTATCCACAAATAATCGGCATGTTCAGAGGTAATATCGCTACCTTCTTCTGCCATAATAAGTACCGTGACTGTTTCATTAGGGGCTAAATCCTTAATATGTAAAGGTACACCCATTAATTTAGTGGCATGAAATGAGCCGGCAATCAACAGTGCGGGTATCGGGGCATTTAATAAACTTTTTGCCATTGCACGATCACGCAGTTGTTGGATCACGGTCATTTTTTCAATTTGTGTTTTATCAAGTGCACCACCATGAGAAAGCTCAATAGTTTTACTAATAAGCTGACGAACAGCAGGTTGCGTTGAATATTCACCTTCAATATTAGGTGGATTTTTATATGCATTTGTAATATCACTGCGATCGATATTAGCCGCTAACAATGGATAATCTGCTTGTAGCCCTTCTTTAATCAGATTGCCATACCCTTTCCAAGACCAGCCTTTATTCCAATTGAGTACAGACATTAAACGTTCATCACGTAAATATTGTGAGCTAGAGTAACGTTTTTTCGTATTATCAACTAAATTTTGCTGATCTGGCGTCAACATCTCTAATAAAACCGCACCTTGAGGACGTTTATTGGGAAGTTGTGTCATTAACCAATACTCAATCTCATGGTGATATTGATTGTCATGTTTTTCGCCAACAATCACCCGCGATTGGCTGGCTAATTGAGTTAATAGCGCATTAGCTGTGATTGTCTTTCCTGTACGCGTATCAATAATATTGGCTGATGTAATAATAGCGGGAGTTGTACTAGGTACGGTGTTTTTTTCTACGGTACTACATGCGCAGACAGTAATAAGTGAAACTAATAACAAGAACCATTTAGATATTGAAAAAAACATATTAACCTTACTAGTTATATTTACTTATTTTTAATATAGGCTTAGATTAATATTAATAAGAATAATTATCAATATCATTGTTATAATTATTTGTATTTAACGTTGGCGGATTGATACCGTAAAATAAAAACGCCTTTTATTAAAAAAGGCGCTTTGCTTAAAGTGGTTATTTTAATCAGTTTAGCGATTAGCGTTGAGATTGTGTTTGTGCTTCAACCACAGCTAATGCCACCATATTAACAATGCGACGAACAGATGCAATTGGCGTTAAAATATGGGCAGGCTTAGCAACTCCCATTAACACTGGGCCTACCGTTACCCCATCGGAGCTAGTGACACGTAATAAGTTATAGCTAATGCGCGCCGCTTCCATTGTTGGCATCACTAATAGATTAGCTGAACCTTTTAGTGGGCTGTCTGGCATAATATCGCGACGAATTGACTCAACTAAAGCAGCATCAGCATGCATTTCACCATCAATTTCTAATTCTGGTGCGCGTTGTTTAATAAGCTCTAACGCTTTTCTTAATTTTATGGATGATGGGCTGTCAAAAGAGCCAAAACTTGAGCGGGATACTAATGCTGCTTTTGGCTCAATACCAAAGCGACGAATAGTATCTGCCGCCATTATAGTGATATCAGCAAGTTGCTCAGCGGTAGGATCTTCATTTACATAGGTATCAGTAATAAAGGTGTTACCACTAGGCAGTAATAGTGCATTCATCGCCCCTGCAGTATTAGATCCTTCACGTAAACCAAAAACATTTTTATATATTTCAAAATGTTCCGAATAACTTCCCACGGTTCCACAGATCAAGCCGTCTGCTTCCCCTCTACGTACCATAATTGCGCCAATCAGTGTTGGATTACCAATAACGGCTCGACGAGCTTGTTCTTGCGAAACACCACGACGTTTCATTATTTGATAATATTCTTGCCAATACTCTTTAAAACGCGGATCGTTTTCATTGTTTACAACTTCAAAATCTCTACCCGCTTGAATATGTAAGCCTAATTTCTGAATACGCATTTCAATCACACTAGGGCGACCAATTAGGATCGGCTCAGCAAGTCCTAAAGTGACTAATTCTTGAGTCGCATGCAGAACGCGGTTATCTTCCCCTTCCGCCAATACAATGCGTTTTTTCTCTTTTTTCGCTTGAGCAAAGATAGGTTTCATAAATAAATTCGTTTTATAAACGAATTCATTGAGGTGTTCGATATAAGCGGCGAAATCTTCAATTGGACGGGTTGCCACACCTGAATCCATTGCAGCTTTTGCAACGGCAGGCGCAATTTTAACAATTAAACGTGGATCAAAAGGTTTTGGAATAATGTATTCTGGGCCAAATGACAGTTCTTGATCGCCATATGCGCTAGCAACCTCTTCATTTTGTTCTGCCAGTGCCAATTCAGCAATTGCATGTACACAGGCAAGTTTCATCTCTTCATTGATAGCGGTTGCCCCCACATCCAGCGCACCACGGAAAATGAACGGGAAACAGAGAACATTATTGACCTGATTAGGAAAATCAGAGCGTCCGGTACAAATAATCGCATCTGATCGTACCGCTTTGACTAACGGTGGTAAAATTTCTGGCTCCGGATTTGCTAGCGCAAGGATCAGCGGGTCCCGTGCCATTTTTTTCACCATCTCTTGGGTCAGTACCCCCGGCCCTGAGCACCCTAAGAAAATATCGGCATCGTTGATCACATCATCAAGTGTGCGGCTGCCGTTATCTTTAATCGCATAAGCCGCTTTAGTTTCTGCCATATTGGCTTCACGGCCTTGATAAATAACCCCTTTTGAGTCACAAACAACAATATTTTCACGCTTTAACCCTAAAGCGACAAGAAGGTTCATACACGCGATAGAAGCAGCACCGGCACCTGAAACCACTAAGCGAACTTTATCAATATTTTTACGAACAATACGTAACCCGTTGATAATAGCGGCCGTAGAAATAATTGCCGTACCATGCTGATCATCATGAAAGACAGGGATATTCATTCTCTCACGCAGTTTTTGTTCAATATAGAAGCATTCCGGTGCTTTAATATCTTCTAAATTGATCCCACCAAAAGTCGGTTCTAATGAAGCGATAATATCAACCAACTTATCAGGATCGGTTTCATTCACTTCAATATCAAATACATCAATGCCGGAGAATTTTTTAAATAATACGCCTTTACCTTCCATCACAGGTTTACCTGCTAAGGCGCCAATATTACCGAGTCCTAAAACAGCCGTACCATTAGAGATAACGGCAACCAAGTTACCTTTCGCTGTAAAGCGATACGCAGCTAAAGGATTAGCCGCAATTTCAAGGCAAGGAGCCGCAACACCCGGTGAATAAGCTAATGCTAAGTCACGTTGTGTTATTAGTGGTTTAGTTGGTGTCACTGTGATTTTGCCAGGATTAGGGAATTCATGAAAATCCAATGCACTTTGTTGTAGTTTGTCTTCCATCTTCATATCCTTTGTATCAATAGGGTAAGGGCTTGGTTAGTATAATGGTAATAGCTCGTTAAATCATGATGGTATCGACACTTTTTTCAAATTAGTTCATCTCATTTATTATAAACTGCTCATACCTATTTCTGGGTATATTATTAACCCAGTTTAATTTCATTATGGAAATAAACACGAACAGAAAAAATACAATCTTTGTTTATTATTTATCTATAACTAAATTAACTCTTAAAATAATTAAACTTTTTATATTGTTTTATAAATCAATAACTATTTTTACTTGTAGTTGCATTTTTATATAGTTAAAAATTAACTTAATACATTGTAATAAAAGGATTTATCTATCATTAGAACTTTT
Organism: Proteus sp. G2674; assembly: GCF_009915195.1. Classification (NCBI taxonomy): domain Bacteria; kingdom Pseudomonadati; phylum Pseudomonadota; class Gammaproteobacteria; order Enterobacterales; family Morganellaceae; genus Proteus; species Proteus sp. G2674. Next base: position 4,308 of record NZ_JAABLS010000039.1, on the reverse strand, counting down.
ATTAGTCGTTTTGGTTATTTTCTTTTTTACCCGTAACAATAATTGGTGTAATATTGCCAACCGTCAATTTTATTTTCTTATTGTTTTAATAAGATATCTGATTCTAATTTTTATTCCTTATTTGGAATTTATTTTTTATTTTCTGCTGTTGAAAAGATTACGCATATTATTTTTTAGGGAGAGGGGTTATGCCTAGCTACTCAATTATGATAGTGGATGATCACCCTATCATGAGATATGGATTACGGCTATTGTTAGAGCAAGACAAGGAATTTATTGTAGTAAGCGAAAGTGGCAATGCTCAAGAAGCAATCACCACAGCAAAACAGTTAAATCCTGATCTTATTATGATGGATTTACACCTTCAAGGACGCTCTGGTATTGATATTATTCGTTCTCTGCGTCGCTGTGGTTTAACATCTTATGTATTGGTTTTATCAATTTCAGATTCTCGCAATGATGTGTATGCTGCATTAGATGCTGGTGCTAACGGTTATTTATTGAAAGAGTGTGAACTTGATATGTTGCTACTCAGTTTACGTAAAGCGGTGGTTGGGCGCCCCGTTTACAGTGAAAAAGTTTGGCAATATATCCAATTAAGACAAAACTATTCTGATCCGCTATCTGCATTAACAAAAAGAGAGCTTGATGTCCTTCAAGAAGTGGCGGTGGGAATGAAAAATAAACAGATTGCCGAAAATCTGTTTATCTCAGAAGAAACCGTCAAAGTACATATTCGTAATATCTTAAAGAAACTACAAGTGACATCACGTTTAGCGGCGAGCCTTATCTTAATTAAGCATCAGCACTAAACGAATTTACCCCGACATTAAGTCGGGGTAATTAAGTTCTTAAGGAAGCCATTCTCTCACTTTAGAAAATCACTCAATAGGGACAGGATAACTTAATACTTTGAAGTGATTATCGGGTAACTTTTCAATTTTTAACTGATAAAGCTCTCGGTTGATACCGTTAATCACTATATCCAGTTCACTAAATGCTGACTGTACATCACTATTTCTAGCCCAAGCAGGAATATCTTTGACACCATAATAAAAATAGATAGTACTTTTATCTGAATCGATAGGTTGTATCTCTTTTATTTGGCTAATAAAAAGGTGTCCATAACAAAAATCTTGATATGGTTGCCAAGCTTTTCGTCCCTTCTCGCTTAGAGAGAACACCCACTCGTCACCATCGACAGTTTGTTCAATTAAACCAGCATCCATTAATGCATTCATTCGCTCTAAAACCCATGGAGCATCATTTTCATTACTGTAAACGGGCCATTTCCCTTCGCCTAAACACAATAAATAATCACTGTTAAAAAATGCCTGTAGGGCTGTTTTATACTCATCAACCTTTTTGCTGTCTTCATCTTCATTAGCCCAGCTAAAAGTAGAGAGTAAAAGCAATATAAGACTCAGTGAAATACTTTTCATATTTTCTTTTACCAACGGAAATCTTTATTTCTATTACTCTACGTTACACAATTCGTTACACTTAGGTGACAGGTTAATATCCAATATATTTTATAATGTAAATAGGATTTTTCACTACAACAAAACCTGCTACTTTGGATCTGTATAACACTTATACGTATTGATACCAATATTACGTATTGTCATATAAGGAAAATATCATGTCTACTACTAACCTGACATACACGATGTACGGCATAAAAAATTGCGATACAATCAAAAAAGCACGTAAATGGCTAGATGATAATCATATTCCTTATGTTTTTCATGATTACCGTAAAGACGGTTTGAAGGAAGCATTATTACTCACCTTTACAGAAAATTTAGATTGGCAGACATTGGTGAACAAAAGAGGAACAACTTGGCGTCAATTATCTGATGAAGAAAAAAATGCTATCACTGATGTGAATGCAGCCATTGCACTTATGCTTGATAAACCTGCCATTATTAAACGCCCAATTTTAGTCTCTTCTGATAATCGTTTTATGGTAGGTTTTAATGCTAATGATTACCTGACTTTTACAGGAGCCTAATTTTTATGTCCTGCCCTGTTATTGAACTTGCACAACAACTTATTTCTCGACCTTCCGTAAGCCCAGATGACCAAGGTTGTCAGCAACTGATCATCGAAAGATTAGCACCTTTGGGCTTTACCATTGAAAAAATGCCTTTTGGTCAGACCGAAAATCTTTGGGCATGTCGTGGTGGTGAGGGAGAAACCCTCGCATTTGCAGGACATACCGATGTTGTGCCTCCTGGCGCTAATGCATTATGGGATAATCCACCTTTTGAGCCGTCTATTCGTGATGGAATGTTATATGGCCGAGGTGCCGCCGATATGAAAGGCTCTCTCGCAGCCATGATTGTCGCGGCTGAACGATTTGTGCATGCTTATCCGCAACATCGTGGACGTCTTGCTTTTTTAATTACCTCCGATGAAGAAGCCGATGCGCATGATGGTACCGTTAAAGTGGTCGAGTCATTAATATCTCGAGGAGAGCGACTTGATTATTGCTTAGTGGGTGAACCATCAAGTCAGCATCAACTCGGCGATATGATAAAAAATGGCCGACGGGGTTCAATAACAGCAAATGTCACTATTTATGGTACGCAGGGCCACGTTGCTTACCCTCACCTTGCACAAAACCCTATTCATATGGCTTCACCTTTTATTCACGAGTTAGTGAATACAGTATGGGATAATGGCAATGAGTATTTTCCCGCCACTACCATGCAAATTGCCAATATTAATAGTGGAACTGGCAGTAATAATGTGATCCCAGGTGAGTTATTTATACAGTTTAACTTTCGTTTTAGCACGGCTATTACAGATGAAGAAATTCGTCAACGTACTGAAGCATTACTACAAAAATATCAGTTGCGTTATCACATTTCTTGGTCTTTATCTGGGCAACCTTTTATCACTGGTGAAGGAAAATTACTGGATGCGGTACGTTATTCAGTAAAACACTACACCAATATAGAGCCAACGCTTTCAACTAGCGGAGGCACCTCCGATGGACGATTTATCGCCCAAATGGGTGCACAAGTTGTTGAATTAGGGCCTATTAATGCCACCATTCATAAAGTAAATGAGTGTGTCAGTGCTGCTGATTTACAACAACTTAGTCGCATCTATCAGCGGATCATGGAGCAGATTATTTTATGATAACCTCTTTAATGTTAACGGGTCGTTCTACGGATCATTTAGTGACTTTATCAGAGCGACATCATTTACAGTTTAATGCGACAAAAGCCTTTTTAGCGTTACAACAACAAGCGGCCAAAGCGGGATTTAAATTAATGCCTGCCAGTTCATTTAGAAGTTTTGAACGTCAGTTAGCGATATGGAATGGCAAATTTGAAGGCACTCGCCCTGTATTAGATGCTGAAAGTCAACCTATTGATATTCAGACATTATCAGAAGGCCAACGCTGCGAGGCGATATTAAAATGGTCTGCATTACCCGGAGCAAGTCGCCATCATTGGGGAACCGAAATTGATTTTTACGATCCTTTCCGTTTACCTAATGGGCAATCATTGCAATTAGAACCTTGGGAGTATGAACAAGGGGGCTATTTTGCACAACTTAATGACTGGCTGACTGAAAATATGTCAGCTTACGATTTTTATCGCCCTTTTACCGATAAAGAGAGTTATATTGCCTATGAGCCTTGGCATATCAGTTATTTGCCTCTCTCTTATGAAGCTTCGCAGGCCTATACTATCGATATCCTTCGCGCTGTTTTAGAAGAAGAGCCGATTTTAGGTAAACAATGGCTATTAGATAACTTAGAAACGGTTTATCAACGCTATATTGTACTACCAGAATAATTAGATTTTATCCAAAGCACCGTAAAACCCCGTCCTTCAGGTCGGGGATAGGGGATATAAGGCGCTGTTTTTTAACTAACTAGGTGTTTCCTGTTGCTCAATGTACTGGTGGATAATGGATATTGGTGCGCCACCACAACTCCCCGCGAAATAACTCGGCGACCAAAGAACCCCCTTGTAGTAATCACGTTGGGCAATATCAGGACGATCACGTCGAAGTAATCGACTCGATACCCCTTTAAGGCTGTTAACCAGATTAGATATCGCCAGTTTTGGCGGGTAATTAATCAGTAAATGAACGTGATCCCGTTCCCCATCCATTTCAACCAGTTCAACATCAAAGTCAGCACAAACACTGGCAAAGTAGCCTCGCAATTTTTCAATTGCATCCTGATCAAATATTTTTCGCCGGTATTTTGTGACAAAGACCAAATGGACGTGTATCAGGAATACACAATGTCTGCCACGGCGAATATTAGTTTCATTTTTCATA